>NZ_VUMR01000003.1 GCF_009696075.1 Holdemanella porci
ATTATCCTTTCAATTCAAGTATAACAAAAAACGCCCCAAAATACTTTGGAGCGAATTTTAAGCTGCCTAGCACATTACCCTATGTAATCTTATAGCGTATCTAGACCCCAACTATTTTTATATAGTCTTTAGAAACAATGTTATATTGCACATGATATCCATGTAAACGATTAAAGAAAGTTTTAATCAACAATTCTAATTTTTGTCGATTTTCTTCAGTCGACAACATTTGAGGTGTCATTTTTTGATTTAGCAGAACGCCACCCGTAATTTTATTTGTACGAAGCTTAGACACCCTTTTAAACAAAGCTGTAGGTCCATTTTATCGCTATTATACGCTGGACTGCAACCTTCTGCCAAAGGTTCGAATGCATTTCGTCCATCTGGCGTGGCCATCGTTGACATACCTTGTCCAACATTCGCACTAATTGAAGAAGTTCCTGCGTAACGAATTCCGCCAATTGGTCCTCTATTATAGCGTGTATTCGGATATTTTTCGATTTCTTCAATATAAGAATCATAAGCTTCCACAATTAACTGATCGACATAATCATCATCATTTCCATATTTTGGAGCTTCACGAATCAACATTTCCTGAATTTTTTTGTTTTCAGGTGATGAAAAATCATCTAAGATTGCATTCCAAAGCTCTTGTCTTGTGATTTTCTTTTCTTCATACACCAACTTCTTTATAGCTGCCAAGCAATCTGCCATATTCGCAATTCCTACTTGAAGTCCTGAAATAAAATCATAGACCGCTCCCCCTTCTTTGATTGTTTTGCCTCTGGCAATACAATCATCTGTCAAAGCCAAACAAAGAATGTCTGGCACATCTCTTTCAGAGGCCTTATCAATTACATTTTCTACTATAACACTATATCAAGTAATTTCCCTTATTGTTTTATCCCATGCTTTTAAAAGTTCTTCATAACTTTCCATTTCCGTAAAATAGCCATATCCTTTTGTAAAACGTTTATTACTTGTAAGATCCACACCGTTATTCATCATACCCAAAAACATTCTTGGAAAATTGATATAAGACATTCTCGTACAACGGTAACCCCATTTACCTGGAACTGCTGTTTCTACACAGCCTATGGCACTATAATTATAGGCATCCTCCTCTTTAACTTGCTAATCCATAAAGGAAGGAATTATAATTTCGTCATTGTTTAATGCTGGCATTCCAAAGCCTAAACGCATAACCTCTACACATACATCCAAAAAAATGTTTATTGATATTCTTGTGATAGCGCACAGTTAAATTTGGTTGTGTCAATCTTGTCTGTGCAACAGATTTCAAAACTAAAAAACTCAAACCATTGACTGCATCCTTTTTATCTATTATTTGGCCTGCAATCGTTACATTTTGATACATAGGAGACCCTGCCGAACAAATAATCGTACTAACAGGAAGCGATAAATTTTCTAAGCGTGGTGTTGTACCATTAAATTTAAAAGAGAAAATAAAAACTGTTATAACTGATCATTCTATTGATTCTTCTTACGTTCAAGAACTAAACAATCAAAACATTCAAGTCATAACAATTTAAAAAGGAGCCGTAACGAACAAGTAATTTTTATTACTTATGGAGTTTAGCTCCTTTCTTTTCAATTTATTATTTTTTTACCTCCTAGAGCCTTAGTTTAATTTGTTGTTTTTCTGAAATTCTAGTTTTCGAGTGTGATATCCTCTTAGATTATGACCAGCACATACGAGTAGTATCTCCAGTTTAGATTTTTTTAAATCTTGAATTTGGTCCTTTTTTTAAACTAAAACGTTTTTATCTGTTATAGCCCCTTTTACTATTAATCATCAATATAGGCTGTAGCCATTGATTGTGACCAAATAAATGTAGAAGAAGTCTTCAAACCTTTTACTTTCTTATTGCGCAAACAATATGTTTGCACTCCATCTGTTGGTAAGTATGCACATAGTTCCGCTTGACGAACATAAGCCTTTAAGTAAGCAGCAGCTGAAGCCTCTTTATCAGCTGTATAAGCACCTGCAGCTAAGTATGAATCTAATTCATCATCTTTTAAACGAGCAAGGTTATTTACGCCTTGTGATTGAATAAAGTAATCAACGCTTGTATCTTCAGGGCTTGTAAAAGAGTTTCCTAAATAAGATACATCCCAATCACCAACAGCTGAATCATCACTTACAGTTGCAATAACTGTATTAAATTCCATTGTGTTTGCCTTGAAGTCGACACCAAGTTCTCCCCATTGTTTTTGTAACATAGGAATCATTGTATCCATCGCATCTTTTTCTTTTGTAGCCAAGAACTTAATGCTTAATTTTTGACCATCTTTTTCACGAATACCATCACTACCAACAGTCCATCCCGCATCATCTAAGATTTGTTTAGCTTTTTCTACATCATAATCATAGTAAGTAGCCCCATCAACTTTTTCTTCACCACGAACATATGCACCATTTCCGCCAGATACTGGGTTACCAAACAAGCCTGGTACATATGCCAATTTAGCATCTTTATCATCTAATTTATAATAGCTTGCGATATAGGCTTCACGATCAAATCCATAAGCCAAAGCTTGACGTACTGCTTGATCTTGACATGCACCTGCAACCGTATTCATAAACAAGAAGTCTTCACGATCACTTGGATACGAATCCATAGTCAACCCTTTATCTTTGTCTTTGGCTACTGTGTTGATTTTATTCGCTTCCACTACATCTGGAATATAATCGACAGTTCCATTTTCCAATTCTTTGATTTCAGTCGAAGTCTCTGTTTTCTTGATCATAATCTTAGAAATTTGGTATTCTCCATCCTTAGCTTCAAAATTTTCATTTCGATCCAATGAAGCTCCCTCTGTTTTAGAGAATGATTTTAATTTATAAGGACCTGTTCCAATAGGATTACTATTGTTCTTTTCCACATTTGAAGTTTTTCCCTTCTTATACTTCAATGTTTTTGCACTACAAATTTTTTGTGTTCCCAAAGTCGATTCTGCATCGATTTTTGGCTTTGCCATATGGAATACTACTGTATAATCATCGGGTGTTTCAATACCTGAGACATCTTTGGCGTCTCCATCATGATATTCGCTATATCCATTTAAGAAATCAACATTACTTGAAAAACGTCCTGTATAGCTTGGATCGGCCATAACGCTAAACGTTGCCTTTACATCTTTTGAAGTAAATTTAGATCCATCACTAAATTTAACACCTTTCTTCAATTTAAATGTCATTGTTGTTCCATCATCACTAATAGTAGGTAAATCCTCTGCTAATTCTGGAACTAAATTGGCATCCTTGTCATATGCCAATAATCCTTGATATACCAAGTTAACCACATTGTGATCGTTAACGGTCTGATAATACATCGGAGAAAAATCTCCATTCATTTCTGTAAACAATCCAACTGTTAATGTTTGTTCTTTACCAGAACCTGATCCACCTGCAGAACATCCTGCAAGTACAAATGCCATACCTAGGGCACATACACTTCTCTTATCCATTATACTTCCTCTTCTCTTTTCAGTAACTTATTATAGTATTTTCTGTAACTATTTCAATTACTTTTTCATTTAATTTCTGTAACAACATAATTTACTTTATATAAAAGAAAAAAGCCTATCTTTTATGATAAGCTTCATATAATTCATTCTTTTTGCAAGCCATTTCTTTAGCAACTAAACCAATCGCTTCTTTTGTACGCATTCCAGATTCAATATATTCATCCACTTTCGTAATGGCTGTATACATATCAAATACAACGTCATCTTGTTTAAAGCCATCCATGACAATAACCATTTCACCTTTACAAGTAGCCGCTACTTCTAACACTTCTTCAATGGTACCACGAATATATTCTTCATGCACTTTTGTAAGTTCTCTAGCTAAACACATTTGACGATTTCCCAATACTTCCAACATATCTTGTAAAGTATCCTCAATACGATGAGGTGCTTCATAGAAAATAGTTGTATAAGGAATTGTTTTGATTTCTTCTAGCTGTTTCTTTCTTTTTGAACTCTTATTGTCTAAAAAGCCATAGAACAAATAGTGATAACAACTCAATCCACTCGCAACCAATGCATTCATAGCTGCGTTGGCACCTGAAACAGAAACCACATTAAATCCATGCGAAATGGTTTCTTGAACTAATTTCTGTCCTGGATCTGAAACCAAAGGGTAGCCTGCATCGGAAACTACCGCAACATTTTCGCCATTTTCTAATCGTTCAATGATTTTAGGAATACTGACCTGTTGATTATGTTCATGATGCGACATCAACATTGTATCAATTCCATAAGCCATTAAAAGTTTTTTTGTGTTACGCGTATCCTCAGCTGCAATGACACTCACTTCTTTTAAAATATCCAAAGCTCTAGGTGTCATTTCCTGCAAGTTTCCAATAGGTGTAGGAACCAAATACAATGTGGAAACATCCGATTCAAAACTCTTCTGTCTAATCATTATTTAATTCCTTGTCTGGCCACAATTCTTTGAAATCCACAAACAAGACTTCTTCTTTGTTCTCTAACTTAGCCTGTTTTTGAAGAACGTTCATACTTGAAATACGATACTTCTTGTCCTTATATGTCACAGTTGAATTGATTTTTGGCAAATCCTTACGCATTCTTGTATATTCTTCATTTTCAAAACGTAAACAACACATTAGTTTTCCACACTGTCCACTCAACTTTTGAATATTCAATGCCAACAACTGGTTTTTAGCCATATTGATTGATACTGTATCAAAATCTGACATGAATCTTGAGCAGCAGCATTCCATACCGCAGTTTCCAATTCCACCGACAATTTTAGCTTTATTTCTTGGTCCTACTTGTCTTAATTCTATACGACAATGTAAGTGTTGTGCTAAATCTTTCAACAGTTGTCTAAAATCTACACGATCATCAGATACATATGTAAAAATAACTTTGGTACGATCCAATGTATATTCAGAACTAATCAAATGCATATCCAACTTCAAATTTGCGACACACTCGTGACAAATCTTCATAGCTTCTTTAGCTCTTTCTACATTTTCCTCTTTACACTTAATATCTTCGGGTGTTGCCTTACGCAATACCGGCTTGATATCACCTTTTACTTTGGAAGCATCAAAATCAACGGTAGGGACACAAACCTTTCCTAATTCTTGTCCACGTACTGTTTCTACAACAACGATATCATTTGTATAGTATTTTACATTTGATCCAAAAGTGTAGGCTTTTTTTGATTCTTCAAACTGAATATAAACAATGTATTTATATGTTACTTTTCCTTCTGTATTCACTAAATCACAGCCTTCCTAATATCATAATAAAGCTTATCCATAAATAAACCTAAATCGACTGGTCGATACAACATATCCATATTCTCAACCAAAATCGAATATAGTTTTACTTTTTTTTCTAAAGGTAAATTTACCCTATCATTTTTTACATAGAATAAAACCCATTGAATCCACAATTGTATCCAATCCTTATCCATGCATTCAGACTTATTCACAAATACACTTGTCTGCATCTTTTCAATTTGTGCAAAAGAAGATGCATGCTCAATATATTCAAGTGCAACTTGTTTTAACACTTCAAAATCAGGCAAAGACAACAATTCAATAGCCTTATCATACGTATATCCAGATTCGGCCAACATCTTCGCGTTTTCTTCACTTGTATTTTCAAGCAACAGGTATTCACAGCTTTCCGGTTTAAAATGAATAGCCTGACACCTAGATTGAATAGTAGGTAATACATTGGATTTTTCATCCGCAATTAATATACCATAAATCCCTTCACTTGGCTCCTCTAAAAACTTCAACAAGCTATTTGAAGCATCTGGCGTAGCCTTATCATAATGATCTAGAATATAGATTCTGGCATTTTGTTTTCCTGCACTCGTCGATTCAAAAAACGCCTGTAAATCCACTATATCTTTCTTTTTAATACGATCATTCGATACAATCATGTAATCTAAAGATTTTTCATTCTCTATGCGTTTACAACTTTCACATTCTTGACACGCAAAACCATCAAAATCTGTATGTTCGCACACAATACTTTGTGCAAACAAGATGGCTGTTTCTAATTTACTTGAACCTTTTGGTCCGTGAAATAAATAGGCATTCGCAACTCTTTTGTTTTTTAGAGCATTTGACAATGTCTGATAAACGATTGGCTGTGCTTTTTTTAGATACTCTTTATTCATATTCTTTGATTACCTTTAAGACACATTCCATAGCACTTTTTAAAACCTCTTCCTTACAAGGCTCGGCATCAATCACTTTAATACGCTCTGGATACATGGTTACTAATGTTTCATAGCCTTGACGCACATCTTTGTGGAATGAACTTTCTTCTTGGTCCAAACGATTCAAGTCACCACGAAGATTCATACGTTTTTCACCCGTTTCTACACTAACGGATAAAAATAGAGTCTTTTCAGGCATACATCCATCAATCGCAAACTGATTGATATCCCATACTTCTTTTAAACCTATGCCTCGTGCAATTCCTTGGTATGCCAGACTTGAATCAATGAAGCGATCACACAATACGATCTTCTTATTTTCCAATGCTGGAAGAACAACTTCTTTTAAATGTTGTCTACGACTTGCCGCATATAATAATGCTTCTGTACGATCATCCATTTCTGTATTGTTTACATCTAATAATATATTACGAATGGATTCTGCAATCTTGCTTCCGCCTGGCTCACGAGTATAAATGCAGTCGTATCCCATTTTAATCAATTCTTCTTGTACCGCTTTACATACGGTTGTTTTTCCTGATCCATCATTTCCTTCAAATGTTATAAATACACCTTGTTTCATATTTTTCCTCACCATATATATTCAATAATTATTATTTTCTAATATCTATTCCTCATTTAAACATAGCGTTCTTCGGTTTTCAAGTGATTATTAACATCATATTTTACGGTTTTCAAATATAATTAGGCATCAAAAAATACAGTTTTCAAAAAAATACCCATAAGCATTCAACTTATGGGTATTCCTTAATTATAATGTTTTTCCTGTCAACATTGTGTAAGCTTGAAGATATTTTTCAATTGTCTTATCCACAATCTCTTGAGGAAGTGTCCAGTCATTACCTGGATTTGCCTTTAGCCAGTCACGCGCAAATTGTTTGTCAAATGATGGTTGCGAATGACCCGCTTCATATCCGTCTGCAGGCCAGAAACGAGAACTATCAGGAGTTAACATTTCATCGCCAATAACGATATTACCATTTTCGTCTAAACCAAATTCAAATTTTGTATCCGCAATAATTATTCCTTTGCTTAAAGCATACTCAGCACATTTTTTATATAAAGCGATTGTGCAATCTTTGATCTTAGTTGCATATTCTTCACCATGTCCTGGGAAGTATTTTTCTAAGTGCACAATACTTTGTTCAAAAGAAATGTTTTCATCGTGATCACCAATTTCAGCCTTTGTACTAGGCGTATAAATTGGTTCTGGAAGTTGCTGTGATTCTTGTAATCCTTCTGGAAGTTCAATACCACAAACCTTTCCTGTTTCTTTGTAGCTAGCCCATCCACTACCTGTGATGTAACCACGAACAATACATTCGATTGGAAGCATGTTCAATTTACGACATAACATTGATTTTCCTTCAAATTTTTCTTGTTGGAAATATTCCGGCATATCTTTTGTATCCACACTAATCATGTGATTAGGTAAGATATCACTTGTGTAATCAAACCAGAATTTTGACATCTGTGTTAAAACAGTTCCTTTTTTTGTAACCTCATTGTTTAGAATTACATCAAAACAACTGATACGATCTGTCGCAACCATAATAAGGTTGTCCCCATTGTCATAAATTTCACGTACTTTTCCTTCTTTAATTGGTTTTAATTCCTGCATCTCGAATCTCCTTTTCTGCATACAAGACAAAGATACAACTAAAACAAATTTAACACAATATGAAAATAAGGAAATCCTAAGATTTCCTTACAAATTTTTAACATTTAATGCACGAATCGCATTTAATACGGCAATAATCATAACGCCAACGTCCGCAAAAATCGCAACCCACATATTCGCAATACCAATGGCACCCAAAACTAAACAAACGAGTTTAATACCAATCGCAAAATAAATATTCTCATATACAATATGAATACATTTCTTCGCAATCTTAATGGCTTTAGAAATCTTTAATGGATCATCATCCATCAAAACAATATCAGCTGCCTCAATGGCTGCATCACTACCTAAAGCACCCATCGCAATACCAATATCGGCTCTTGATAATACAGGAGCATCATTGATTCCATCTCCGACAAAGGCAAGATTTTCTTTCGATTGTTTTAAAGACAATAGCTCTTCAACTTTATTCACCTTATCTTGAGGCAATAATTCAGAATATACTTGATCAATATGTAATTCAGAAGCTACCTTATCGGCAACACTTTTTACATCCCCAGTCAACATAACTGTTTGTTTAATGCCAGCCTTCTTCAATGCTTCAATTGCCTCTTTGGCATGTGGCTTCAACATATCCGAAATCACAATGTGACCTGCATATTTACCATCAATAGCCATATGTACAATGGTTCCTACAGAATGGCATTCTTGATAAGGAATATTATATATCTTCATTAATTTATCATTACCTGCAAGTACTTGCACTCCATCCATTACAGCTTTAACTCCATGACCACTTATTTCTTCTACATTTTCAATACGAGATTTATCAATGGTATTTCCATACGCCTTTAATAAACTTTTAGAAATAGGATGCGTCGAATAACTTTCAGCCATTGCCGCATACTCTAATAATTTCTCTTCTGGAATATTCGCATGATGAATGCCTGCAACCTCAAATACACCTTGTGTCATTGTACCTGTTTTATCAAATACAACATATTTACAGGATGCCAAAGCTTCTAAATAGTTCGATCCTTTTACCAAAACACCCTGATTGCTGGCGCCACCAATTCCGGCAAAGAAACTCAAAGGAATACTGATTACCAATGCACATGGACAAGAAATAACTAGGAATGTTAAGGCACGATATAGCCATGTGCCAAAGTCAGCAGGATTTGACATAATCAAATTGAATACTGG
The DNA here is from genome assembly GCF_009696075.1 of Holdemanella porci. Lineage (GTDB taxonomy): Bacteria > Bacillota_I > Bacilli_A > Erysipelotrichales > Erysipelotrichaceae > Holdemanella > Holdemanella porci. The sequence goes on from NZ_VUMR01000003.1 coordinate 9,084, forward strand.
TGGAAGTAAGAACAATGCCAAAGCACTATAACATACGGCTGGCGTATAAATTCTCGCAAAGCGGGAAATAAACGCTTCTGAACGAGATTTCTTACTTGACGCATTTTCAACCAAATCCAAAATTTTTGATACAGTGGATTCCCCAAATTCTTTTGTTGTCTTAATTTTTAATAAGCCTGTCATATTGATGCAGCCACTAATCACTTCATCATTTTCACTCACTTCTCTAGGCAAGCTTTCCCCTGTTAAAGCCGCTGTATTTAGAGTAGAACTTCCTTCAACCACAATTCCATCGATAGCCACTTTTTCACCAGGTTTAACCACAATAATTGTACCAATCTCAACTTCATCTGGATCTACTTGTTCAAGATTTCCATTCTCATCTTCAACATTGGCATAATCCGGACGAATATCCATTAATTCCGTGATGTTTTTACGACTCTTACCTACCGCATAACTCTGGAACCATTCCCCAATCTGATAGAACAACATAACAGCTGTTGCTTCATCAAAAGATTTCAAACCAATAGCCCCTACTGTCGCGACAGCCATCAAAAAATTTTCATCAAATACCTGACGGTTTTTGATTCCTTTAAAAGCCTTAAGAAGAATATCATACCCAATTTCTAGATAGGCCACTAGAAACAAAGGAATTTCAATATATTCGGGTAGTTTTGCGACCTTAATTATAATAAAAAGAATACTCGCAACAATAATTCGCTTTAACATCTTCTTCTGTTTCTTGTTCATACTTATCTCTATCTCTCCAAAACATTAATTGTTCAATCATTCAACTATAATAATTGAAAAATAGAGATGCTTTCGCATCTTACTTTTCATTAAAAGAAAATTTCGCAATCATCTTCAACTTTTTTACAGTTTTCTAAAACACGAGCCATGACTTCTTTAGGCTGAACTCCATCTTCAAATTCAACATTCATCTTTAACATCATGAAGTTTACAATCGCATTCTTTACACCTTCTGTATTATTAGCAGCTACTTCCATTTTATTTGCACAGTTTGCACAATCTACATCAATCTTATAACTCTTTTTCATATTATTTTCCTCCACATTTGAATAGTTGAACATACATTCAACTTTTTACACTTTCATTATATAGGATTCAAACATGATGTCAATAACTTTTTTGACAATTGTTCAATCATTCAACTATAATAAAGAAAAAAGGAGAACATATGATTGGTACACATTGTGATTGCAAGCCTAAAAATACAGAATTAGTACAAGAAGTAAAAGAAAACATGCCGGCCTTTGATGAAATTATGAACCTATCAGATTTCTTTAAAGTCATGGGCGATAGTACCCGTCTTCAGCTTTTATTATCCCTTCAACAAAGCGAAATGTGCGTATCGGATTTAGCCAACGTACTCGATATGACGAAATCTGCCGTATCACATCAATTAAAGGCACTACGCCTTTCTAAACTCATCAAATCTAGAAAAGAAGGAAAGACAGTCTACTATTCATTAGATGATGAACATATTGAAACCATTCTAGGCATGGCTTTTGATCATACAAAGGAACATTAAGAGGAAGATCTATTCTTCCTTTTTTTATGCCCTTTTTTATCTGTTTATTTACAACCTCTTTCTTATGATATACTTCTAGTATGTGTACAAGCTTTCGATATACACCCAAAGTAGCCAAAGCCTTTGGTTTAGAAGAAAAAGACATTCATCCAAGTGACAAATGTCTTGTACTTACTCGAAACCAAAAGAAAATGGTGCCATTTGGGTATAAAACTAACAATTTAATCTTAAACGCTAGACAAGAAACGCTCTTAGAAAAGCCTTTATTTAAAGATTCCATGCATTGTATTGTGCCTGCAGGAAGTTTCTACGAATGGGATTTAGGTAAAAATAAAGTGGAATTTTATTGCGATCACATTCTCTATTTTGCAGGAATTCTTATTGATGATCACCTTGTCATTGTTACCACGGATGCCAATACGTATGTAAAACCTGTGCATTCTCGAATGCCAGTCATACTCGAAAAAGAAGATATAGATCCTTGGTTAAAGGATATTTCTAGAACCAAAGAAATCTTATCCAAACCAGGCATTGCACTACAAAGAAAGCAGCTACAACAACCACTTTTCTAAAGGAGATCTTATGAATATTACAGAGTTTCAAAAATCTAGATTCGGACTTTTTATCCATTGGGGAATCTATTCCATTCCAGCACGAGGTGAATGGGTCAGAAGCAACGAAGAAATGAAAGAAGAAGATTATATTCCTTTTGCGAATGAATTTGATCCAGATCTATTTAATCCACACCAATGGGCTAAATTGGCCAAAAAATCCGGTATGAAATATGCCGTAATGACTGCCAAACACCACGATGGATATTGTATGTTTGATACAAAGACTACAGATTGGAAGGCAAATCATGATTATGTCAGAGAATTTTTAGATGCCTTTCGACAAGAAGGATTAAAAGTTGGTCTATATTATTCCCTGCTTGATTGGCATCATCCTGACTACCCTCACTATAAAGATCGTCATCATCCAGAAAGAAACAATGCAAAATATGATAAACCAATTTGTTTTTCAAACTATTTGAATTATATGCATACTCAAATCAAGGAATTACTTACAAACTATGGAAAGTTGGATATCATGTGGTTTGACTTTTCTTATGACAATATGACAAAAGATGTATGGGATGCCCACAAAATCGTAACAATGGCAAGAACTTACCAGCCAGACATGATCATCGACAATCGTTTAGAAGGTGATGGTGTACATCCTGGAACCATTATGGATGCACATCCTAGTTTTACAGCCGGTGATTTTACTTCACCTGAACAAATGATTCCTCCTCAAGGCTTATCTGTGCCTTGGGAAGCTTGCATCACCATGAATGAACATTGGGGATATTGCGCTAAGGACACGAATTATAAATCTGCTAAGCTAATCATCCGTACTCTAGTTGAATGTGTATCCAAGGGTGGAAATATGATTTTAAATGTGGGACCGGATGCTAGAGGGCAATTTCCTAAAAAATCTATCCATGTATTGAATGAAATCAGGGAATGGATGAAACTCAACGAAGCTTCTATTTATGGATGCACAAAAAGTGAATTAGAAAAACCAGAATGGGGAAGATACACACAAAAGGGAAATAAAATTTATGCGCATATTCTAGATGAGAGTATTTTTGATATACCTATTAAAATTCGAAAAGAAAAAATCCAAGACATGAGAAGATTGTCTGATCATTCTCAAATCAAAATTCAAACGCCTTGGAACGCAGAAAGTTTTCCTGACTATACATTTATCCATATTGATTCTAATTCACACCATTGTCCAGATCCAATTGACACGGTGATTGAAATCACATTAAGAGACTAGCTTAAATTCTTGCTGGTTTCTTTTACTATATAGATCGGTCTTTGTTTACTTTCCATATAGTCTTTTGTCATATATTGACCTAAAATGGCCACAAACAACATTTGAAGCCCACTCAAAAACAGAATCAAACATACTAAATGAAACATGGACGTGACATGTACTAACAATCCAAACAAAGTCATTAAAATCGATGCAATCATAATGGCTGTTCCAATATTACCAATCCATACAATCGGCGCTGTAGAAAAGGAAAACATACCTTCCATCGCATATGCGAATAGTTTAGAGAAATTCCATTTAGAATTACCTGCAGCTCGTTGTACATTATGAAATTCAATCCATTTTGTATCAAATCCTACAAAAGAAAACAATCCTTTCATATAGCGATTGTATTCTTTTAATTCTAGAATCGCATCCACCATTTGTCTTGACATCATACGAAAATCACCACAACCATCGCTCATATCCATTTTGCACATCTTCTGCATCACTTTATAAAAAGTATGCGATAAAAAGTTACGAATCTTACCTTCACCCGTACGGTCTACTCTTTTTCCTGCACAACAATCGTAGCCTTCTTCACTAACCGCCTTATACATTTCTTTTAATAATACAGGAGGATGCTGCAAATCGGCATCCATGATCACAACATAATCGCCACTTGATTTCTTTAATCCTGCAAACATGGCAGCTTCTTTACCGAAGTTTCTAGAAAAAGAAACAAATTCACAACGATCATCCTTTAAGCTTAATGCTCTTAATATATCTTTGGTATGGTCCTTGGATCCATCATCCACAAACAACAATTCATAGGTAATGTCCTCTATTTCATTTAATACTTCACTTGTCTTTTTATAAAACATAGAAAGCACTTCTTCTTCGTTAAAACAAGGAACGACAACACTAATTTTGTTCATACAACATTTCCTCCTTCTTAGAAAATATATGGGATTTACACAAGAAATAATTGGCCAAAACAGTAATCACACTGACTAAAATCTTAGATAATAAATTTGAAATATGTACGCCATCAATACAAATAGCCAATAGTAGGTTTTCAACAAGTAATGTCATAAATCGAAGTCCAAAAAACTCAATACACTCTTTTTTCATACCATTACTTGAATGAAATACAACTTTACGGTTTGAAAAATACGCAAAGATAACGGCTACCATCCAAGCAAAACTATTGCTTGTCAGCCAATCGATTCCTATTTTTAAACAAATACAATAAACAATATAATTCACAAGAGTTGTCATAACTCCCACAATTCCATAGCTTATAAATTCTTTGACTTTTTCCATATCCAAAATCCTCCTATCATAATTGAAAGGACGCTTATACCAAGTCCTGCATTCTTAAATGGTGCATGAAATTGAATTGTAATTGTATGGCTTCCTTTTTTTATTTTGCATCCCACAAAAGCCTTATTCACAATTTCTACATTCTGCTTCTTTCCATCCATATATATTTCATATCCCTTTTCATAAGGATATGAAGTTACTAAATATCCATCTTTAGAAGTTGTTACTTTCCCCTTATAAATAGAAGCTGTCTTTAATGGTTTTACTTTCGTTACTACTCGATTAAACACATTCATATCACATGTATAAACACGAATATTGGATATCTTATATTTTCCTTTGGATAAAGTAACATCAAATTGTTTTAATTCTTTTTTAGAAAGAATATACGTAAAATGTTTATTTCCATTTGGATACACAGAATGTTTTTTTGACAATGTATTCTTCATTCCGTTTATAGATATAAAAACTTTTTTATTCGTATAATTCTTTATATCAAAATCAATACAGATCAGTTTATTTTTAGCATCGAAATTAATGGGTATTATTTTTTTCGTTTTCTTTTTGTTCTGAATCAAAATCGATTGATCTAAATTCTTTATAAGTTTCATCTTTGAGGCATACTCATTACTTGTTTTACCATTCACAATCGTGCGATTATAGATGGTATCCAAATTATATGGATAAAAAAGTTTATCAAACTTAGATTCACTCAACGTATCACTTGTGACATAGACTATTGGAAATACATTTTTATTCTTTAATAATTTATATTTTCCTTTACTATCTACTTCTTTATATCCATATAAATTAGAGTCTTTATGCAATACATTTTGAATCCCCATCATACTCAAATATAAATAATTCTCACTATCCGTTATGATTGTTCGATTGGATTGGGAAATAGGGCTTTTTATAATGTCATAAATGAAAGTGTTATATAAAGAATTGCTTGTTGACGTATAACTTGATGCCTTCATTTCTTTTGGATCATAGATACGATTGACACTATAACCCACCTGATCTAAATCGGCTGTTCGTTGATTCAAATCGTTTCTTTGCATCAATTTTTGTTTATCCTTGGAATACATTGAATTATAGAGTTTTAAATCTAAACACTGATTGTAGTTGAATCCTGTAAAGACAATCATAGGTACAAGGGCATACATCATTAAACATTCTTTTTTATCCATAAAGTAATAGCCAATAAACACAAGTGAAATTAATAATCCAAGAAGTGTTGTTTTTGTGCAAAGAAATAAACCAGCTAAAACAAGTAAACCTTTATTCAACTTTCTTTCTTGTAACCAATAGGAAAGGATCATAAGCACGAGTGGTAAACATAACACCAATATTTTTGTGCGTGCATATAAAGTTCCATTCAATATATAAGAGAACATCGGGAAAACAAACATTAAAATCAACAGAATCGATAGTTTCCTTGTCTTTTCAAATTGAATTCCTTGAAATAGGGCAATCCAGCTAATCACAGTCAATCCGCATCCATAGCTATCATAGACAAGTCCTTTTAGAGTAAAGTTTGGAATTAATAAATTAAATAGGTTGGTTTGTACAACAGATTTATGATTGTTTAAAATCAAATATCCAGTTGGTAGCCATAAAATTGTAGCCATACCAATACCAATAAGAATCGGAATCAGAATATCTTTTATCGTATGGTTTTGATCATAATCATATAAAAGCAGAATCAATATCATGCCTGGCGTATAGAAATAGTTATGGAAAAGTGCCATACATACACATAGGCTAATCCATTGTCTTTTATTTTTATCTACTAAAATCATTGAAAGAAACAAAAAGGGAAGAATTTCTATAAACATGATTTGTTGGTGGGACTGAAAGAAGCAATTGGCGCATATGCAACATATGCTTGAAAAGAAACAAATTGAATCTTTGTATCCTTTATTTCTTAGCCAGCAATAACAAAGTCCTCCTGTAGATGACCATAGAAGTGTTGCATAACCTATAATAAAGAAATGTATTGGAATGTTTGGAAATAAATAAGAAACTAAAACGTCTGGCCTTAATAATCCATAATATGAAAAACTAAAGGCATTGGTTTGTCCTTGAAGATTTTCAAAACTGTCTGGAAGTAATTGTTGGGTCTGTCGAAAATAGTCTGCCAAAGATATATGTTGGGATAACCAATCTAACTTTGATCCATACATGGAATATGTGGATACACAGAGTACAAATAAAATGGGTAATATAAATAGTATTGTAATGTAAAACGTATCTCTCTTTTTCATGGTTTTACTATACAAAATAAATCTTAAGTATCGACAAAAGGAAATATTAAACTTTCCTAAATATATTAAGAAGATTTAAGAAATGCATAAGTAGAGTGTTAAGAAATGTTTGATAGAATTTTTTTGGTGATGAAAATGAAAAAGTTACTATTATGCATCTTAAGTTTAATGCTTTGTCTAAATACATCCGTAATTCATGCCCAAGAGCCTGCATCTTTAATGATTGTGGCCCATCCGGATGATGAAACAATTTGGGGTGGATCTCATTTAATCAATGGAAATTACACGGTTTTATGTATTACGAATGGAAACAATAAAAAAAGAAAAAAAGAATTTATGAAGGTAATGGAGAAGACACATTCTAAAGGAATTATTTTATCTTTTCCTGATAAAACAAAGGGTAAGCGTGATAACTGGAAGTCTTGTAAAAAGGATATTCAAAGAGAGATAAAAAAAGAAATCGATTCTAAGGATTGGGACAAAATTGTAACGCATAATCCAAATGGAGAATATGGACATATACATCATAAAAAGGTATCTAAGTATGTTACTATGATTTTAGAAAAGGAAGATAAGGCAGATCAGCTTATATATTTTGGTAAGTATACATCAAAGAAAAACAAGGTTGAATTGGAGAATGAAAAAAGTTTATCCAAGAAAAATTATGATAAGAAATTGGATATCATTCAATTGTATTCTTCTCAATCGAAAGTGATGGATCATTTACATCATATGTTGCCTTATGAAAATTGGAAACCCTATAGTAATTGGGGTAAAATATAATAAAAGAAAGGGATGTGAACATGCAAACGCGTATTTTAGTGGCGGATGACAATGCAGAAATCCGTGAAATATTAAGAATTTTATTAACTGGCGAAGGCTATGAAGTGATTGGAGCCAAAGATGGAAATGAGGTCCTTCAATTGTTTGATCCTTCCATCGATTTAATTGTTCTTGATATTATGATGCCGAATATGAATGGTTACCAGACTTGTTTAAAGCTTCGTGAAACAAGCAATGTCCCTATCTTATTTTTAACAGCCAAAGGATTAGATTCGGATAAGACGCTTGGTTTTTCAAGTGGTGCCGATGACTATTTGGCAAAGCCTTTTTCGTATAGTGAATTAACGGCAAGAGTCAAAGCCTTACTTCGTCGTTATCAAGTTTATAAAGGAAAAAAAGAAGAATTATTACTTGATACAGAAAAGGATTTAAGTATGGATGGTCTTACTTTGCGTTATGCCCAACAAAATGCAGAGGTCAATGGAAAGGAAGTTGAATTAACGGATATTGAATTTAATATTTTGAGTACGTTGATGAAGAATCCTAAACAAATTTTTTCAGCTGAACAATTGTATGAAAAAGCATGGAATGAGCCGTATTATTATTCAGCAAATAATACAATCATGGTTCATATTCGTAATCTTAGAAAGAAAATCGAGAAGGATCCCGCCAATCCAGTATACATAAAAACAATTTGGGGAAAGGGGTATCGTTTTGAATAAAAAAATAACGAGACTGTATCTTTCCCTTCTTGTTTTTTTATTGTGTTTTTTCGCAATATATTCTCAAAGATTTGTCGTATACGATTATTTAAATACTCATTATAAGTATTCGGATACTTTATCTAAAGACGAAGTCAAAGAGGCGAAGGCTTATTTAGATGAACAAGAACAAGTGGATTTTATGAACCACACTCAAATTCGTAAAGATTTAAATCAATTATTAAAAAAGGGAAGTTATCAAGTCATTTTATATAAAACAAAATCAAATAAACCAGATGATGAAGTCATCGATTCTATACTTGCGTTTTGTGGCCGTGCTCCTTTAAAAAATACACAAAAGTATAATGTTTTTATAAAGAGTTCAAGTAAAATGAGTTGTATTGAGTGGTATCCATCTTTCATAAATTATTATCATTCTTATCGTATTTTCGACTGTATTTTAAGTCTTATTATAACCATTCTTTTTTATTTACTTTTAAAAAATCTTAAACCACTCCGTTCAAAGAAAAACGTCTTCTATTCCTTATCCAGTCGTATGATGTTCTCTTTTCTTTGTGCAACATTGTTGGTATTAACTTCTTTTTCATTTCTATATTTAAATCGCAGTGCTGTCTTTGAGTTTTTAATGGATACTTTTTATCTATCGGAAGATTATTCTTCTTATGTTAAAAAATTAGAAAAACAACTCCAAAATTTTGATTTAACGAAAGAAAACAAAAAAGTCATCAATCATATATTTAAAGAAAATGCACTCAATCATGCGTATGTGGAATTATATGATCAGGATGGAATCTATTTTACGGACACATCTCCTTTAAGCAACAATAATTTATTGTTTTTATATAGTTTTGATGATTTAGATGTCTTGGAAGCCCCATTGTACTATGATTACCCAATACATTTTAAAAACCAATCCGTTTATTTATATATCACTTCTTTTCCAATGATTCCATTCCAAATTCCTTATATTATTCTTTCCCTTTTGGTTTCCTTCTCTTTCTATTTGATTATCCTACAAAGCTTTATCCGTAAACGAATTCAGTCCATTCAAAATTTACAGGAAGATGTGTTTACTTTAGCGATTGGTGATTGGAATCATGAAATTACAGTTAGTGATAAAGATGAGATTGGACGTTTAGCTCAGGATTTGAATCAAATGCGTATTGCCTTTCTACAAACAATGGACAATGAACAACAGGCTCGTGTTGCGAATAAAGAATTAATTTCTTCTTTATCCCATGATTTAAGAACTCCACTAACAACATTAAAGGGGTACCTTGAAATCATGAATTTAAAAAGGGATAATATTAAATTTCGTGATCAATATCTTCAAAAATGTTTAGATAAGGTTGAAGAAATCACGTATCTTTCCAATAAAATGTTTGAGTATTCTCTTGTCTTTTCAACAGAATATAATTCGGATTTATCGAGTATTCCTGTTCAAAAAGTCATGGATACATTGGTTGATCATATTCAGTATTTAAGAGAAATGGATCTTCATATTTTATATGAACCTTTACAAACTTCACTATCTATGGATGCGAATTTTGCGATGATGCAAAGAATACTAAACAATATATTCTCAAATATTCAAAAATATTGTGATCCTTGGAAAGATATTGTGATTCAAACAACGATTGAAGAAGATCAATTTAAAATGAGTTTTACGAATTCAATCAATCATCATTTGGATAAAGTCGAAAGTAATGGAATTGGTTTAAAGAGTGTCAAAAAAATGATAGAAATCCATCGTGGAACTTTCTATCAAGACGAAACAAATGATTTATTTACTATTATATTGACTTTCCCTATTTATCAATAAGAGTGATTCTTACTGATTTTTTATTACAAAAGCAAAAAAATTATGATATTCTTACTAGCGTTCGCTTTTTGGTACATATTGGAAATGTCTTTGATTGACAACACAAAAAGTCATTTAGGAGGAGAAAATATATGCCAAAAACAAAATTCGAAAATATTGTATTCACTTTATTCATGTCTTTTTTAATGGTTTATGCCATGATTTTTTACAACATCGCACTTAATATGGGTGGAATGTCTAATCAAGTCTTTTTGTTAGCCTTTCATGAATTGGTTATCATGTGGCCGATTGCTTTTATTTTAGAATATTTCTTTGTTGATAAACTAGCACATCACTTTGCCTTTAAAGTTGTAACACCGAAGGATCGTCTTTTCTTTATCACACTTGCGATTTCTTTCTACATTATTTGTAATATGTGTCCAATCATGTGTTTGATTGCGACCATTCTATTCAAAACACCAGGTGTCCAAATTATTCCAGTTTGGTTTATGACTATTTTATTTAATTTTCCAATGGCTTTCTTTTGACAAATTTGTTATTGTGGACCAACTATAAAATGGTTGTTTGGAAAGCTATTTAACTAGAAGCAAATGTTGCTTCTTTTTTTTCTTTGATTATAATTAGATTGATATTGAAAGGACTGTTTTTAATATGAATAAAGAGTTGATTGAAGAACTAAAAGCACAAGATTTTAATGTAGTGGCTGTATCTAAAACGCGTACAAAGGAAGAAATTGATGAAGTCGCAAAAATGGGTCTAACTACTTTTGGAGAAAATCGTGTACAGGAATTTATAGATAAGTATGATCCAAAATATACTTGGCACATTATTGGGCATCTACAGACAAACAAAGTAAAGTATATTGTTGGAAAGGTTGATGTGATTGAAAGCTTGGATTCATTGAAACTTGCTGAAGAAATTGAAAAACAGGCGAATAAACATGGCATTATTCAAAAGGTATTGGTAGAACTAAAAATTTCGGAAGATCCAAACAAAACGGGATATCCTTTTAAGGGTGCTAAAAACTTTATTTCTCAATTGCAAGAATTTAAACATATTCAAATTAAAGGAATTATGTGTGTTGCTTCAAAAACAGAGGATCAAGCATTAGTAGAATCTGAATTTGAACAGATGCATACCCTTTATTTAGAGCTAAAAGAGCAATATCCAGATATAGACACTTTATCCATGGGTATGTCTCAAGATTATAAGTTAGCAGTTAAGCATGGTTCGAATACAGTTCGAATTGGACACGCAATTTTTGAATAATTTTTTAAACAGTGCTATACTAATTCCATGCAAAATTCAAAGAAAAGAAAATTGAAACCACAAAACCTACTTATTGTTTTGGCATGTATATGTTTGATTATAGGAATTTTCGTAATTTTATTATCCAATCACTCAACTTCTAATTCAGATTCAAAGGCAAAAACAGGCAATAAACATTACGAAACGATTGCGACTGTCATGATTGATGCTGGACATGGTGGTTATGATGGGGGAACCGTTGCAGAAGATGGTACTACCGAAAAAGATTTAACTTTGGCTTTAGCTTTAGAAACAGGTAAACAACTAAAAAAAATAAATCCAGAAATCAAAGTTGTCTATACTCGTACAAGCGATAAAGTAACGTGGCCAGAAGATGAATCAGAGGATTTAAAAGCGAGAGTTGAGATGGCAAAAAAAGAAAAAGCCGATTATTTCTTCTCATTCCATATCAATTCAAATGAAGATCCTACTTGTTCTGGATATGTTTCTTATATTCGTCAAGACGACAAAGCAAGTGAACAGATCACAGAATATATATGTAAAAACTTATCTGTTTTAGATTGGACACATGATCGTGGTACTCTTACAACTGAATTTTATCCTCTACATGTGGTTGATGAGCAAAAAATTCCAGCCATATTATTTGAAGCTGGTTTTAGTACGAATACCAAGGAAATACAAAAGCTTGAAAATTCAACAAATCAAAAGAAGGTTGCCCAGGCTATTGCGAAGGCTTTCAACAAATATATTACTGAAAATAAATAAAGGATGTTTACTACGTACATGTAGTTAAACATCCTTTTGTGTTAATGTATCTGGTAAAATCAATCGTACAGATTCTATACGATTTTTTTCTACTTTCAAGACTTTAATGCGAATTCCATTTGGTAAAGTCGTTTCATCATTTGTCTGTGGTAAACGACCAAGTACATCGATTACTAAACCTCCGACTGAATCAAAGTCTTCACTATCTAAATCTAAATCTAAATAATCGTTTAAATCATGTAAACTTAAATATCCTTTGACATCATATGTTTGATTATTTAATTTTACAATATTTTCTTCTTCGTGTGCATCGTATTCATCCTGAACATCGCCGACGATTTCTTCAATGATATCTTCTAGCGTAACGATGCCTGAAAATTCTCCATATTCATCCATGACTATCGCAAGATTAAATGTGGATTGTTTCATTTCAATCAATAATTCTGATACTTTTTTATTTTCATATGTGAACTTTGGTTTACGAAGAATCTTTTGCATATCAAAATGTGAAAAATCATCATACATCAACAAGTCTTTCATATTGACGATACCAATAATATTATCAATTTTATCTTGATAGATAGGAATACGCGTAAACTTTTCTTCTCTAAATATTTCCAATAAGTCTTTATATGTACTATCCACTTCTGCCATTACAACATGTACACGAGGTACCATAACATCTTTAGCTTTGGCATCCCCTAAATCAAACACTTTATTGATCATATCTTTTTCATCTTCTTCGATGACACCTTCTTCGTGAGAAACGTCTACAATTGTACGCAACTCACTTTCAGTCATAGATATATTTTGATTTGGATTTCGTATGCCCATTAATTTTAAAATACCTGAACTAAATAAATTCACAAACCAAATAATCGGTGTTAAAACTTTCATCAAAAGTGAAATAATCGGAGCATACGTAATTGCGAGTTGATCTGCATTCACTGTTGCCCATGTTTTAGGTGTAATTTCTCCAAAAACCAAAATTAAAAAAGTAATGATAAAAGTAGCAATACTAACGGCTGCTCCACCAAAGGAATAAGCAATCAATGAGGCAATACTTGCAGCTGAAGTATTCACTAAGTTATTACCAATCAATATAGCGCTTAGCATTTTTGATTGATTTTCTAATATTCTTAAAGCTAATGATGCTTTTTTATTTCCTTCATCTTCTAAAGTTCTCAAGCGAATCTTACTAACTGAAACCATTGCTGTTTCAGCTGAAGAAAAGAAGCCTGATAAAGCTAATAAAATAACTAATTCAAGGATTTGTATCCATAAATCCGAGTCCATTTTTCACACTCCCTATATTTTTGAATATTGTATCATACTCACGATATTCTAGGAAGAGCAAGTCGAATCGCTTTCTCTACAATTTCTATTGTTGGATTTTTAAATCCTTTTACTTCTCCATCCATATTCGCATAAATCATTTCATTTTCTGTATCTAAATGAACTGTTTTAGCTTGATACATCATAACTAAATCTTTATATTGAAGGTGATTTCCTTCTTGATATTTCTTTGCCAATCGAACTATTTGATGTCTCTTTACATCTGAAATCAAACAAACATCTATCCAGCCATCATCAATATTGGCTTCTGGACACGGTTTAAATCCTCCACCATAGTATTTTCCATTCGCAAACACAAGGAATCCATATTTCCCTTTTGGTAATTTTTTAGTATCAATCTGAATTTGATAGTCTTGACCTATTGGTTTTCTTAAACTTATCAATGTTGATAAAACATAGGGTATAATTCCTTCTGTCTTTATATTCTTTTTTAGTGCATTTACCTGACGTGCAACCTCCACGTCAAATCCAAAAGAAACTGTATTTATTGAATATTCTCCATTCACTTTAATCAAATCACAGTCCATATATTCTGGATCTGAATAATTTGCCAGATTTAAAAAGTCTTCACGTTTTAAACCTTCGAAATATTTCACAAAATCATTCCCCGTTCCAATTGGAATCACAGAAATAGTCACATTTTCTTTTTCGGCACATCCATTAATAACTTCATGCAAAGTACCATCTCCGCCACACACATACAAATGTACAGGTTCATTGGATAGAGCATACTTTTTTGCGATAAACGTCGCATGTTCAGGGCCTTTTGTTTTTTCAATGATAATACGTTTTCCTTGAAAATGCTCTTTGATTTCTTGTATTAATTCATATTGACTGTTTTTCCCTGATTTGGGATTTACAATAAATACATCCTTCATATAATTATTACCTCTTTATGACTCAATCAATCTTTGTACACATTCACTGGCAAGTACCAATCCGGCACTTGCTGGTACAAAAATAGCACTAGGCAATGGTTGTCCTGACTCTACTGGAATCGGTTGTTCTAAAGATGCTACCACCCAGATTTTATTGCGTATACGATTTTTTCTTTTCCACTGACGAATCTGTTTAGCCATTGGATCATAACTTGTTTTTTCTACCTCTGTAACTACTAATTTTGTAGGATCTTTACGTCTAGCCATTCCCATACTTGATAAAAACGGTATATTTCGCTCAATACATGCTTGCATCAAATCTTTTTTACTCTGAATGGAATCAATACAGTCTACGACAAAATCAATGGGTTGCGAAAAAATTTCATCATCTTTTGTTTGATCATAAAAATATGCATATGTATCTACAATACAATTAGGATTTAGTGTACTAATTCTTTCTTTCAATACATTGACCTTAATTTGATCTACTGTATCTAAAGTTGCTACTAATTGTCGATTGATGTTACTTGGTTCCACACAGTCTTTGTCTATAAGAATTAAATGACCTATTCCTGTTCTTACTAAGGCCTCTACGCAAAAAGAACCGACTCCTCCAACTCCAACAACAAGGACTGTCTTATCATTTAGCGTTTCTAATGCTTCTTTTCCCAGCAACAATTCACTTCTCTCATTTGTCTTCATCCATCAACCATTCCTTTACTGCACTATATATTTCATCTCTATTCTGTGCTTCAAACCAATGTACAGGCATCTGATTCTTAAACCATGTATATTGTCTTTTCGCATATTGTCTAGAATGTGTTTTTATAGCTGTCTTTACTTCATCGATACTCTTTTCTTTTAAGAAATAATCTTTAAACTCTTTATATCCAATACCTTGAAAACTTGTATATTTCCATGTTTTTGGATTTGAGAATAATTCTTCTACTTCTTTGACCAAACCATTCTCGAACATAATATCTACTCTTTTATTGATTCGATCATGTAAAATTTCTCGATTCACATCTAAACCTAAAAAATACACATCATATAATGGAATATGCTGTTGTTTGTCTTCTTGTTCTGATTTTGAAGTACCACTATGACAAATTTGTAGAGCACGAATCAATCGCTTGCGATTGTTTGGATGAATTTTTTCTAGAGCTTTTTCATCTTTTTCTTTTAACATTGCAACCAATTCTTCATTCGTTTTCGAATTCAAAAAAGTTGTATAGGCGATATCTTCATTTTCTTCTTGAAATTCATAGTCATATAATGCTGCTTTTAAATAAAGTCCTGTTCCTCCGCATAAAATAGGAAACTTTCCTCTTTTTACAACATCTTCGATAGCTGTACGACATTTTTCTTGAAAAACCTTTACATTGTAAGGTTCATTATAATTTTGAACATCAATCAATTCATGATGTATGCCTTGCATTTCTTCTTGTGTTACTTTGGCCGTGCCAATATCCATTTTTTTATATACTTGCATACTATCGCAGGAAATAATTTCTCCATCCAATTGTTTGGCTAACCATACAGAAAGGCTTGTTTTTCCAATTCCAGTTGGTCCTACGATTGCTAAAACTTTTTGTCTATCCACGTTCAAATTCCTTTCTCAACTCTCCATCGCTCATCATAATGACTGTAGGTCTTCCATGAGGACAGTGATATGGTTGTTTACACTTTTGTAAATCTAAAATAACTTGCTCCATTTCCTGCATAGATAATGGTCGATTAAAACGAATTGAACTATGGCATGCCATAGTCGCAATCATATGTTTTCTAAGTTTTGCCATATCTACGTCTTGATTTTCCACAAAATAATCTAATAAATCTTGTAAGAATTGTTTTTGGTCCACATCATGAAACCATAATGGAATTTCACGAAGAATCAATTGATCCGTTCCAAATGGTTCAAATTCAATTCCAAAGAATGCAGTTTTTTCATTAATGGTCATATATTGAGCCAATACATTACTTGAGACGTCCAATTGAATAGGAACCATAAGCGGTTGTTTGTTTGTACATTGAACCAATAATTTTTCGTTTAACTGCTCATAATGATATCTTTCCTGAGCAGCATGCTGATCCACGATAACCAAACCTTCTTCATTACTACATAAGATATAGGAATCATGCAATTGAGCTAATACTTGAAGGTGCAAAAAGAATTCTGGACCTTTATCATTCTTATCTTCTTTAGGAATTGGATATGAAATCGGTTCTTCCTGTATTTTTATTTCAGGAGCTGGTTTTTCTTCATATATCTGTATCTGCTCCTTTTTTTCTTTGATAACTACTGGATTATAATTTTTAAAACTTTGTTCAATCGATTTATTCTCTTTTGGCTGTTGCTTAACAGGATATGAATATTGTATTTCTGGCTGTTCAAATGCAACACTCTTCTTTTCAGTTTTACTAACAGCTACTGTTTTTAAAGAAGCATTTAAAGCATCTTGAATTGTTGTCTTGATTAAATCTAGCATTTCGCCTTGTTTTGACAAACGAACCTCCCATTTATTAGGGTGTACGTTTACGTCAACCAATTGTGTATCTGAATCCATTTGTAAAACAACGATTGGAAAACGATTCGGCGGCATATAATCACTATATGCATCTAGAATTGCTTTTTGGATTGCGACACTGCGAATCAACCTTGTATTTAAAGTTAAAAACATAAAATATTTTGTGGCCCGATTGATTTTGGGCTGGATTGCATATCCATGAATATGAAAATCTTCATTGTTTCCTTCAAATGGAATTGCATTCTGCGCTACTTCTTTACCATACATTTGGTATAGAATTTCTTGGATATTTCCATTGCCACTTGTTTGAAATACAACTCTTCCTTCATGAGAAAGTTGAAATCGAATCTGTGGATGGGATAATGCCATTTTATTCATTAAATCGGCAATTACAGAAAATTCATAAGAAATGCTCTTTAAATGTTTAAATCTTGCGGGTGTTTTAACAAATAATCCAGAAACATCTAATTTTGTTCCTCGTGGACAATTACAAGTTTCATCAACATCTAGACTTCCATAGTTATATCTTAATAAAGTTCCTTCTTCACCATTGCTTGTCTGCAATTCAACTTGGGCAACAGAAGCAATACTTGGTAAAGCTTCCCCTCTAAATCCCATAGTTTGAATATTGAATAATTCTTCTTCTGAATGCATTTTACTTGTAGCATGTCGCATAAAAGCTAAATGTGCATCTTCATGATCCATTCCACAGCCATCATCTGTGATCACAATTCGTTCAATACCACCTTGGTATACTTCAACTTCTATGACTGTAGCACCTGCATCAATACTGTTTTCAACGCATTCCTTTACAATTCCAGCCGGTCTTTCTACGACTTCACCAGCCGCAATCATATTTGTCAAATGTTCACTCAATACATGTATCTTAGCCATACTTCACACCTCTATTCATATGAATTTCATATTTATGATTCGATTTTTTCACTTAGTTTTTTTAACTCATAAAGACAATCCATAGCATCTCTAGGAGTCATTGAGTCGATATCTAATTCTTGTAGTTGTTGTAAAAGTTGTGACTTTTCTGGTTGAACTTGATCCATCACAAATAAACTTGGTTGATAATTTTGATTGTTATCTTGATTTTCAAAATTCAATAAAAGTTGTGAAGCTCTGTCTAAAACCACTTTTGGTAAATGTGCGAGTTTAGCAACATTGATACCATAAGATTTATCAGCCTTTCCTTCAATAACACGATATCTAAATTCAATCTCATTTTTTTCTTCACGAACATCAACATGTACATTGCGCATAGATTGATGTTCTTCCGCCAATTCCGTTAATTCATGATAGTGCGTCGAAAATAATGTTTTTGCTCCGATTGCTTCATCAATATATTCAAGCATTGCTTGAGCTAGAGCCATACCATCATAAGTTGCAGTTCCACGACCAATTTCATCAAATAAAATCAAGGAATGTTTTGTAGCATAACGTAAAGCTGTATTGGCTTCCATCATTTCCACCATAAATGTACTTTTTCCTGTCAATATATCATCCGATGCGCCGATTCTTGTAAAGATTCGATCAAAAATTGGAAGTTGTGCTGTTTTAGCTGGAATAAAACTTCCCATTTGTGCCATAACTACAAGTAAGGCATTTTGTCGCATATATGTAGATTTACCACCCATGTTTGGTCCAGTAATCAATTGTATATGTTCTTCTTCTGACATTTTCCAATCATTTGAAACATATCTCTTCTTTTTCATACGATCATCCAAAATTGGGTGCTTACCCTCTACCACATTAACATTGTAACCTGGATGGAAAACTGGACATACATATCCTTTTTCACTGGCAAGAATTGCCAAAGATACAAGGACATCAATTGTAGATAATGCTTGTGCACATGCATGCAAATCAAATAGATCTCTTTTGATTCGCATCAATAAATCATTAAACAAACTTTGTTCTAGTTTTACCTTTGTCTCTTGTGCATGTAGAATTTGTTCTTCTTTTTCTTTTAACTCTTGTGTAATGAATCGTGTCGCATTTGCAAGTGTTTGTTTCGGGTGATACCCAAATTCTTCTTTAATATTATCTAAATTTCCATTTCGAACTTCAATATAATATCCAAATACACGGTTATATCCTACTTTTAATGATTTAACCCCTGTTCTTTCACGTTCTTTCGCTTCTAATTCCAGAATAAAGTCTTTTCCTTGTTTTGCTATTTTTCGAACTTCATCCAATTCTTGATTGTATCCATCATTAAAGACTCCACCTTCTTTTAGTGTTAATGGTGGATTTTCTATAATCGCATTTTTTATTTCATTGTATAATTCTTGGCAGTCTGGCACATCATTAAATTCTGGATATGAATTCAACGAAGACGCTAAATCTAAAATAGGCTTTGCGTGTTCTAATGTTGCTACAAGTTGAAGTACATCTCTAGGACTTGCATTCCCATAAGCCATACGACTCGCAAGTCTTTCCATATCATATACATACACTAAATGTTCTTTTAGATTTTCTCTTAACATAAAGTTTTCTTTTAAATCTTTGACCGCCACTTGTCTTTTCGCAATCTTTTCTGCATCAATCAACGGATATTCAATCCATCGTTTTAACATTCTTGATCCCATTGCACTTTGACACTTATCCATAAAAGACCATAGACTTTCTGCCTTGGCATTCGAAGATTGACTTGAAACCAACTCCAAATGATTCTTTGTTTCATAATCCATAACAAGCACTTTATCTTTGTCCATAGATTCTATGGGTAAAAAATGATCGATCCGTTGTTTTTGTGTATCTTTTAAATAGGCCATTAAAAGTGCAAATGCTTCTTTCAAAGATTCGGATTCAATTCCATTTAATAAAGGTAGATCCTCAGGATCAATATTTGCCTTTTTATGCTTTGAAATGAGCATTGTATCCATCTCTTCTAGGGCAGCCATCCATTTTTTATCCATTGTCATCGGACAAACAAGCTCACTTACATTTTGTTCCAAAAGAGCCTTTTGTAGCGCCACCAAAGATCTTTGTAGCGTTTGATACTTTAATTCCCCTGTACTTAATTCACAATATATGACTGTAATTTCAAAACTTGAAACATCACAAGATGCCATATAATTTGTTGACTTAGCATCCATTGTTGCATCCATATAAGTTCCAGGTGTAATTATTTTAATAATTCCTCGGTCCACCAATCCTTTTGCGCTAGACGGATCTTCCAATTGTTCGCAAATAGCCACTTTATACCCTTTTTTGACTAATCTTTGAATATATGAATTTGCAGCATGAAAAGGGATACCACACATAGGTACCTTTTCTTCAACGCCAGCACTTCTTCCTGTTAATACTAAATCTAATTCTTGAGAAACCAATTTTGCATCTTCAAAAAACATTTCATAAAAATCTCCTAAGCGGTAAAACAAAATCGATTCTGGATTTTCTTCTTTCATTTTCAAGTAATGCTGCATCATTGGTGTATATTTTTTTTCTGCCATAAATCATCATCCTAACATGACTATTATACCAAAAATTCGAGATAATTATGTTATAATTAAAAATACTGAATAAGGAGGTTTTGTTAATGAAACAAACAATTCAATGGAAAAACAAATCCATCCAAATTGATATTGGTTTGATTCTAATTCTTATCCTTTTTGGTATGACAAGTTGTTTTGCACTATACAATTCTTTTAACCTGATAAAATTTGGAAGCGGAATTTCCTACTTATATCGTCAGTTATTTTGGTTTATTGTAGGATTTGTCGCAATGTTTTTCCTTTCAATTCTTCAAAACAAAAAAATATATTCATATATGGATATGGCTTATAAAATTTTAATGCTATGTCTTATTTATTTATTTTTCTCACGCTTATTATTTAATTTAGTGGGTATCACACTTCCTTTTGCCAGTGAAGTTAATGGTGCTATTTCATGGTTTCAACTGCCTTTAATTGGTAGTTTTCAGCCAAGTGAATTTATTAAAATTGTTTTAATTGTTTTAGTCTCACAAATTATTGTTGATCATCAAAATGCACATCCAAATCCAACACATAAAGATGACTTGATGTTGTTGTGGGAAATCGCAAAAATATTATTCCCCCCATTATTTTTGATTATGACGCAACCAGATACTGGTGTTTGTATTATAATCGTATTCAATATTTTCATTTTAGTCTGTTGTAGTGGTATACGCAAAGAGTATATTATTGGTATTTTCGCCTTTATAGTTATTGTCGTTGGAACCTTCTTATTCTTATATTTCGAATACCCTAATATTCTTGCTTCATTTATATCTTCATACAAACTACAGAGAATTGATGCTTGGTTAGAACCAGAAAGTAACATTCGAGGTAGTTCGAACCAGTTATATACTGCGTTATTGTCATTAGGTAGTGCCGGATTAACTGGATATGGTTTACAGGCAAATATCGTCTCTATTCCAGAAGCACATACCGATTTTATCTTTGCTGCTTTCGGACAATGCTTCGGCTTTATTGGAACAACATTTATCTTGTTATTATGTTTATTATTAGATATTTATTTATGTAAAATAGCTTACGCAACCAAAAATAAAAAAGATCGTTTTGTTGTAATCGGTATTATCGCAATGCTGCTATATCAACAACTACAAAATACAGGGATGATTGTTGGATTACTTCCAATCACTGGTATCACATTACCGTTGATTTCTTATGGAGGAAGTAGTATTCTTTCTTACTTCATTTCATTCGCAATTATTTTAAACATTTCACCGTCAACAAAAAGAACGATTCGTTTGAATCGTTCAATAAGACGTAAGTTAATTAATATAAATTCTTAAGTCGAGTCAAATATGAATAAGTACGGTATCTAGCGAATCGTACTTTTTTTGTGCTCGAATGAATAATTATTTCAGAAATTGAATCTAAATCTCTTTCTAAGTGATCATAACATACATGTGCATAGGCAAGCGTATCTCCTCTAACTCCTATTTTTCGCGTATCATTCATAATGTATGGATTTTTTAAAGAATGATGGTTCTTATGTGAGATAGGCATGATTTCACAAAGCTGTAAAACTTTTAAACCTGGATCCACAACCGCACCTTTAAGTGCTCTATTCACAGCAGTAGAACCAGATTGTGTACTCACACAAATACCTGAGCCTTGACTACTTTCAAAAAATTCATCATCTATCGAAATATCAAGAACCAATGTTTTAGCTAAACTCTCAATACGAACTTCATTTAATGCGTATAATGTTTCATTGACTTGAGGAAGGTCCATTTGAAGTAAATTAAACTCTTCAATTTTTGGCTGATTATGTTTTAAATCATAAACCAAATGATCCACTTCATCTTGTGTATAATCGGTAAAAAAGCCTAAATTACCTGTATGTATCGCAACGAATTGAATTTCATCCAATCTATCTATATAAGTGTGAATTGCTCTTAATAAAGTACCATCTCCTCCAACAGAAAAAATAACTTCAGATTTTTCATCATTATATTCCCATCCAATATCTATACATTTTTTCTTTAGAGTTTCTGCAACTCTTTTTGAGTTATCGTCTCCTCTGTCTACTATACTGAAACGCATCAAATCACTTCCTCTTTTGTTAAATCTATTGTAACATATTTATGGGTGATATGAATGTACGATAATATTGAAAGAGAATTGAAATTATTGATTAATGAAGGAGTTTATAATGAATTACTCCATTCATATGATTTTCATAATCCAATAACACAGACAAATACATACTTTGATACAGAGAATCAAGATGTAAAAAAACAACGTGGTGCAGTCCGGATTCGAACAATTCAAGATAAAAAAATATTCACTTTAAAAATCAGAAAAGATGAATACACACACTATGAATTCGAAAAAGAAATATCTGCAGAAAATATTAATGAGATTGAAGACCCAGAAATATTAAATTGGTTCAAACATTATCAAATTCCTAAAAATTTACATCCGACAGCTAGTTTTACTACATTAAGAAATGTATATGCATTTGAAAACGGAGAATTATGTTTAGATAAGACACATTATAAAAATCATACAGATTATGAAATTGAGTATGAATACACATCCGATCATGATGGAATCCATTTTTTTAATTCTATATTAGAAAAGTATGGCTTAAAATGGGTAAAAAATTGCCCTAGCAAAATTGCTAGAGCATTAAATGATTAAAATTTATGTGTTAAACGATAGAAGAAGGATTTAGAATTATATTCTTCTTCTTTTTTCTTATAATTTTCAATTTCTTCTTTATTTTTATTATAAAGTTCTTCTACTTCTTTTAATTTCTGATTTTCAGATTCTAATTCAGAAATTTTCTCATCTTTTGTTTGCGTTTCTAATAGGAAAGTTTGTTTACTTTTTTCGATTTCTAATTTAAGCTTTTCTTGATATAATTGTTCAATCTGGGCTTGTGCCTTCTCTTTTTCTTCTATAATGGCTTTAAGCTTTTCGTTTTCAAATCGAAGTTCCATTTCAACTGTAGATAATTCATGTTTTTCTTTTCTAAAATAAGTAGATAATCTTTCAACACCTTCAGCCTTAATTGTAATACGGCGAGTGGCCGGATTTTTGTATTTCCAATCTTTATCTGGATTATCTTTTACCAATTTTGCAATTGCTTTATCTACTGTATTTCTTGATTTATTGAAATGTTGGCATATCTGCGCAATATCCATATCATAATATACATCAATTGCTGATGCTTCTTCAGGCATATTCACGTCCCCTTCCTATGAAATTCATAATAATAACCTAACGAGTCACGATAAGTCTATCATAGTTTTGTCAAGAATGCCATACCTATATATGAATTTCCTATATTATTTATTACTTTTTAAAATACTATTTAATTTTTCATATATTTCTCACATGAACCTTCATATATACTTATTTATAAAAATCACATACGATTTCATATTTTATATTTTCATATCTATATCACATGAATTTAATTATTCCATTCATATGAAAAATTTTAGTTCATATAATTTAAAATATTCAATGAATTATTTCATATGATTAATGTACACATCATTTTACATTCATATGAACATCTTCATACATATTTTTAATTCATATTTAAATTCATATTTTACATTTTTTGTTTTTCTTATTTTCACATGAAAGTGATATTATAATAATTTGATATGAAAAATCATAATCATTTCATATGAACGCTCAGAAGTATGTTTGTCCAGTTTCTTTCTCTCCATGTAATAATTATGTGAATGATCTTTATTTAAAGTACTATTATGTTGCGTTATAAAATTTACTATATAAAATACTATTCTGTTCATATGAATAATGCATTCGATATGAATTTTGCACTTCTTTTCCTATAAACATAAAAAATCGTATGAAAAATCATACATACTTCATACGATTAAGCATATTTAAGAACTTTTACGTCCTTCAAACGCTTTTAACAACGTCATGGCGTCTGTATAGTCTAAATGACTACCTACAGGAATACCATGGGCAAGTCTGCTTACCCTACACTTCCCTTCTAATAATTTAGATATATATAAAGCAGTTGTTTCTCCTTCTACTGTAGGATCTAGAGCCAATATAACTTCTTCTGTTCTTTCATTCACTCTATTTAAAAGAGTCATTATATTCAATTGATCAGGTAATACTCCTTTTTGAGTGTTGATCAATCCATCTAGCACATGATATACACCATTATATTGCTGCATAGACTCTATTACTGATATATCTTTCGGATTTTGTACCACGCATATGATATTCTGATTCCTATTAGAATTCTTACAAAACTCACAAAGCTCATCTTCTGTTAAATTACCACATCGCGTACACTTCTTTACTTTCTTTTTTAAATTTACTAGCGTTTCTGCTAATTCAGATATTTCTTCATCGGACCAACCTAAAACAGTAAATGCATATCTCTCTGCCGTTTTAGCACCTACTCCTGGTAATTTCTGAAATTCATATATTAAATCATCAAATGTTTTTGGATACATGCTTCACCTTCTAATCTTCTTTTATTTCTATATTAGGAAACAAACTTTTCATATGATCTTCAATGCTCATATTATTTTCAGATTCTTTGTCTTTTCTTTTTAAACGAACTTGATATGGTTCTGGAAGATTACCACTAATCATTCTTTCTTTAAACTCATCCTTTACACGAGATTGTTGTGTCTTATCTAATGCGAATACTTTCTTTGCTTTTCCTAATAACACTTCCATAAAATCTTCATATCCATAATTCAGTTCAAATTCATTTATTTGTTTCGCAAAGATTTCATTAGATACACATACGACAATATAATTAGATCCACTAGCCATAATACTACTGTTTCTCAATGTAGCCGCATATTTTCCAAATTCTAAACTTGATATGAATTGTCCTATATTATTGAACTTATTCGTATCAATACTTCTTTCCATCTTTGTAGCTCCAACTAACAATTGAATGACAAATTCATCGTTTAATATGATTTTATTATTTGTGTTTTCTGACTGTTTTAATGTTTCACGTGAAACATCAGAAATTTCAAATTTTTCTAAAACCCCATTATTATCATCTTTTTGAATGTTTTTCTCAATTATATCTGAGTTATCAGAAGTATCGTCATATGATGTTTCATAGTTTTCTTCTTCCTCTATCTCTTTAAAATCATTATAATCTGAATCAATAATATGTGTTTTCGATTCATATGAATAACTTGAAATCTTTAATAAAGAGGCTTCTAAGTAATCTAGTGCGTTAGATGCATATGTATATTTATTATATGTATCCATTAATTCTTCCATACACTTAATTCTGAAATTAATAGGTGCTAATTTGAAATATTTCCGAATCATATCTTTGTTCATATCCGAAACTAGAGTTGAATTTTCCGAATAATCTAAAATCAGACTGTCCTTCAACATATGAATAAAGTCTGCTGTCAATCGCTTAATATCCATTCCCATATCTGAATATTTCTGAATATCTTTCACAAAACTATCTACATCTTTTTTATATACTGAATAAAATAATTTTCCAATATCTTCAGATGTTACGACACCATAAATTTTACGAATATCATTCGCATCAATATGAGATGAACAGTATGCAACACATTGATCCAATATGGATAAAGCGTCTCGCATTCCTCCATCAGCTAATTGAGCAATTAACGTTAATCCATTCTCATCAATTTCAATTCCTTCGTTTTTACAAACAACAGATAATCTATATTTAATGTCATGCATACTTACTTTATTAAAGTCAAATCTTTGACAGCGAGAAATAATAGTTGGCAAAACTTTATTCGGTTCTGTAGTTGCAAAAATAAAAATTACATGAGCAGGCGGTTCCTCGATTGTTTTTAACAATGCATTGAATGCTCCAGATGTCATCATATGAACTTCATCAATAATATAAATTTTATATTTTCCCTGCATTGGAGCATACTTCACTTTATCAATCAAATTTCTTACTTCATCTACACCATTGTTGCTGGCGGCATCAATTTCAATGATATCTGGATGACTTCCATTCGCAGCCATTTTACAGTTCTCACAAACTCCACAAGGAGCATCTTGACTATTTGTACAATTTAATGTCTTCGCAAATATTTTTGCGATTGAAGTTTTTCCTGTTCCTCTAGGACCACAAAATAAATAAGCATGAGCAATACGATTTTGAACAATCGCATTTTTTAATGTCTGAATTATATGTGTTTGTCCAACAACTTCATCAAAATTCGTTGGTCTATATTTTCTATATAACGCTTGATATGCCATTCGTAAAATCCTTTCTATATGTTTATCTGTATCTTATTTTATCATAGTTTTACCTATTTTATAGTGCAATCTAAGAACACTCGTGACTTTAGTCATGAGATGCATTAGATGTGCAGATGTTAGATAAATAAATTAAAAATAAATGATAAATATATTATTTTAAGTATATACATATGTTATAATATTGATGAGGAAAAACATATAGAAGTTATTAAGGGTAGAGGATATGTCTATTCTATACAGTATCATATCGTATGGTGTGTAAAGTATCGTCGTGATGTCTTGAACGGAAAGGTTTCAACAAAATTAAAAGAGCTGCTGACTCAGATTTCAAAGGATAATGGTTTTCAAATTCTGGAAATGAATATAGAGGAAGATCATATCCGTATGCTGATCAATTGTACGCCGCAGCATTACATTCCAAATATTATAAAAGCTATGAAGGGTGTATCGGCCAGACTCTTGATGAAAGAGTTTGGGGATGATCTAAGATCCAAGTTATGGGGTGGACATCTATGGAATCCTTCTTATTTTGTAGCTACAGTTTCTGAAAATACAGAAGAACAGATTATAGAGTATATAAGAAGTCAAAAAAGAAAATAGCGAATCAATAAGGAGAAATCATCATGGAAAAGGCATTCAAGTATCGTATGTATCCAAACAGAGAACAAAGAATATTGCTGGCCAAGACTTTTGGCTGTACTCGTTTTGTATATAATCATTACCTGGCAAAACGTAGGAATGCCTATGAAAAAGATGGAATCACGTTAAGTTATTCGGCATGTGCTAAGGATCTAGTTTCTTTAAAGAAAGAATATGAATGGCTTAAGGAAGTGGATTCTGTGGCTCTACAGTCCAGTGTAAAGAATCTGGATACGGCTTATATCAATTTCTTTAAGAAAAAAGCTGAATATCCTAGATTCAAATCGAAGAAGACACATCGTTATTCGTATACAACAAAATATACGAATGGAAATATTGAACTGTATGAAAATAAGGTCAAGCTTCCTAAGATTGGTCTTGTAAAGATAAAGAAAACACGAACGCCAAAGGGAAGACTATTGAGTGCAACGGTATCACAAGTACCGAGTGGAAAGTATTATGTTTCACTATGTTATACGGATGTAGAAGAAGTCTTATTTCCACTGACATATAATGAAACAGGTATAGATCTAGGTATCAAGGATTTTATCATATTGAGTAATGGAGACAAGGTAGAAAATCCAAAATATCTGAAGAAGTCGATTGAGAAACTGAAAAAGCTACAGAAGCAGCAGTCACGAAAAACAAAGGGCGGCCGCAACTGGATCAAAAACAGGATCAAGATCGCAAGACTTCATGAAAAGATAGCGAATCAAAGGATGGATTTTGTGAACAAATTATCTACTAGAATCATTAGAGAATATGACATTATCTGCATTGAAGACTTAAAAGTCGACAACATGCTTAAAAACCACAATCTAGCCCAGTCTATATCGGATGTATCCTGGTCAAAGTTTACAACACAGCTAGAATATAAAGCAAAGTGGTATGGAAAGGTAATCAAGAAAGTGGATACGTTCTATGCGAGCAGTCAAACCTGTCATTGTTGCGGATATAAGAATGAAGAAACAAAAGATTTAAATGTAAGAGAATGGATATGCCCAAAATGCCATGCAGAACATGACAGAGATGTAAATGCATCCATCAATATATTGATGCAAGGCATATTAGCAAATTAACTAAAAACAAAAACAACCGCAGGAACTGTGGGGATAGCTTGGTAAGAAAGGTTTCGATAGAAACCTGTTCCCAAGAATCTCGTCACTTCAGTGATGAGGTTCAATTGATTGAAATAGGGAAGTACAATATATATGAAAAGCAGAAATCTTTCAAATTTATGATTTCTGCTTCTTTTTCATATCTCTTTTCTTCTTAAAAAAATGTTTTAATAAATCTGAACATTCAGATTCAAGAATTCCTTTTCTATATTCAGGATGGTGATTAAATTCAGACACTTCAAACAAATTTGTACATGTACCCACACAACCTCCTTTAGGATCGGATGCTCCATATACAACTTCTTTAATTCTAGATTGTATAATCGCACCTGCACACATAGGACATGGTTCTAAAGTTACATATAATATGCAGTCCTCTAATCTCCATGTATTTAATTTTTTACATGCTTTTTGAATTGCCATAATTTCTGCGTGTGCAATACTTTGTTGTAAAGTCTCACGCTTATTATATCCACGAGCAATCACTTTATCATCTTTCACAATAACACATCCAATTGGAACCTCATCATAGCTTTCTGCTTTTTTAGCCTGCTTGATAGCTTCCTTCATCCATTTCACATCATCCATACACATATCCTCAAAAAATAAAAAACTACTACACATGATGGAGCTTACTTAAGGCTGCTTCGTTCCCGACCTGACCTGATTCATAAGACATCATTGTAGTAGCCAAGTTATTATATCAAATCCATTTTCAATTCGCAATAGAAAAAAGCTGTCAAAGACAGCTTTTAAGATTAACCAATTTTCTTTTTACCACCCATGTAAGGTTGTAATACTTCTGGAATCAAGATTGATCCATCTGCCTGTAAATTGTTTTCTAAGAATGCAATCAACATTCTAGGTGGAGCAACACAAGTGTTGTTTAATGTGTGCGCAAAGTACTTTTCTCCATTTTCTCCCTTCACACGAATCTTTAAACGACGTGCCTGAGCATCTGTTAAGTTAGAGCAACTTCCAACTTCGAAGTATTTCTTTTGACGTGGAGACCACGCTTCAACATCCACTGATTTACATTTTAAATCTGCCAAATCTCCTGAACAGCATTCCAATGTACGCACTGGAATATCTAATGTTCTGAAGAATTCTACAGTATTCATATATAATTTTTTAAACCATTCCATACTTTCTTCTGGCTTACAAACAACGATCATTTCTTGTTTTTCAAATTGGTGAATACGATATACACCACGTTCTTCAATACCGTGAGCACCTTTTTCTTTACGGAAACAAGGTGAGTATGAAGTGTAAGTATATGGAAGATCTTTTTCTTCAAGAATTGTATCCTTGAATTTACCAATCATAGAGTGTTCACTTGTACCAATTAAATACAAATCTTCACCTTCGATTTTATACATCATACCTTCCATTTCCGCAAATGACATTACTCCATCAACTACTGAACTACGAATCATATATGGTGGAATTACATAAGTAAATCCTTTTTTATCAATCATGAAATCACGAGCGTAATTTAAGATTGCTGAATGTAGACGAGCAATATCTCCCATTAAATAGTAGAATCCATTTCCAGCTACACGACGTGCTGCATCTAAATCAATTCCGCTTAAACGTTCCATGATTTCAGTGTGATAAGGAATTTCAAAATCAGGAACAACAGGTTCTCCAAATTTTTCTAATTCAACATTTTCACTATCATCTTTTCCAATAGGAACACTATCATCAATGATGTTTGGAATCTGCATCATTTTTTCAGTAACAGACTCTCTTAATTTAATTTCTTTTTCTTCTAAAGCTGTTAGCTCGTGAGCAATCTCAGCCATTTGTTGCTTAATTTCTTCAGCCTCTTCTTTTTTACCTTGGCCCATCAACTTACCGATTTCTTTAGAAATCTTTTTACGATTTGCACGTAAATCATCCGCATGTTGTTGTGTTTGGCGAAGCTCTTTATCCTCCATTAACACTTCATTTACTAAAGGCAATTTGTAGTCTTGGAACTTTTTCTTAATGTTCTCTTTGACAATGTCCGGATTTTCACGGACAAATTTCATATCTAACATGATATCCTCCTCTGCACAAGAAAAGACTTTTTCTGCGAAAAAGTCACACGTCTAAATGACATGCCCGGTTCGTTTCCAGTCGTCCGGTAACATTTCAATATCCACTCCATCTTTCTGAATCATTCGGTATCCCGATTCATTCAGTCTTTATCGATGGAGTTTTTATTGTATGCTTTATTTATAAATACTTCAGAATTTCATCCATGATCTATGTACCTATCTTCCAGTAAGATATCATAAACTTCTGGTTCTGATTATTTATCTTATTTAATCAACAAATCCCATGTCTCTTCGATTGATCACATAGGCCACACAATAATGTACACTCAATCCTTTGATCAGTTTCTAAATATGTAACGTCCTTATAGGCACGATCAAAACAAATCTTGAATGCCCTATGAAGCATACAATTATACAGTTCAAGATCCTTCTTTATGAACAATTCTACTTCTGGTTCAAGATCTTTATAATAGATTCTTTGTGACATTAAAAACACCTTCATAAGACAATTCCTCCTGTTCTATCTGGTTCTATTATACTATATTTAGAACATATTTTATAGATAGATTTGAGACTTTCTGATTTATTTTATGTGTATCATTATATCGCCAATTTGAACATGTGATATTTCACTGTGTTCTCTCATATTCACATTAAATTCACATTGACACTGCATTTTTATTCAATTTAGAATATTTTCATTCTATGCTACATTTCTTATCATTCAAACATTCCAATTATAACCTTATCACTGTTATATTATGATATTTTGTTATTTTATCACATGCAATATTTTCCTGTCCCGAAACCAAAATCTTAATATAAAAAAAAAGAGACACTCGCACCCATAAAGGGACGATGTCTCGCGTTGCCACCCTTTTTACCATATATATACATATATGATCTCTTAACATGATAACGGTATGTACCGGATCAAACTACTAATTTCGTTCGATCACTCTAAGGTGCTATTCAATTATTCATATCAGTATTTTCACCAACCATACTGTCTCTATTTAATATATGGAATAATCTACTTATCCTTATCTTTGTTTTCAACACATTTATACCATTAAAACAAAGCTAAAGTCAACCGCTTATTCTGTGAAATAGCCACATTAGATCGGATTTATCATATGATTCTACTTATCTACAAATCATATTCAATATCACAATTATATATAGCATTAAAATATAAGAAAATCCATCTATAATCCATTCCCATGAATACTAATAACTGAATAAACAAAAGTAATCCTAATAGAGAAAAGAAGGCACAAATTCATTTTGTTGAATTATCATAATACAAATAATATAAGCCAATTACTGCCATTGCAAAAATAGCACCAATACACAAAGGTCCTATAATGCTTCCATGACCAGAAATATAAATACATGCCGCAACAAAGATCATACATACTAAGGAAATTTTATCTGCTTTTCTATCTTGTCTTAAACTTTCTATTTTGTATACATCTAAATTGTGAATAATATTTGTGACTTATTCATTCGAGTAATTCAAACTCTTTTTACATGATATCAATTCAGCACAGAAACATGCATAGATTCAGATAAGGCAGGTAACAATTGAATGTCTGGATATCCTATTCCACGTTCCCGTCGGCTAACCGCTTTATCTGTGACATGTAGCTGTTGAACGAGTTCCATTTGCGTCATATTTTCTTTTCTTAACTTACAGATAAACATTCCCATATCTTTTGCGTTCACATATATCACTTCTTTCTATAATAATTTATATACATTCTATCAAATTGGCAATCAACGTGTCATTTATATAGTGTATTCAGGTTATTTCTATCTGATTTATCATATGAAAAAGGAGTAAAATCATAATTCTACTCCTTACATGCTTTATTCTTCAATATTTTCTTCTGATTCTGCTTCAGGCTCTTCATGATCTACCAATGTCATACGCGTTACTTTCGCATCTCCATTTAAGTTGATCAATCTTACACCTTGTGTATTTCTTCCGTAGATTCCTACATTCTCTAAAGCTACACGGATCATGATTCCATCACTCGCAACAATCATCGCATCTTCTTTACCAGTAACCGAACGCATACACATTAGCTTACCTGTCTTTTCTGTGATATTAATTGTGCTAACACCTTTTTTACCACGAGAAGTCAAACGATAATCTTCGAACTTACTACGCTTACCATACCCATTTTCAGAAACAACAAGAACAGTGTCTCCTTCACTTGATAGTGCAGCACCTACAACTTCACTTCCATCACAATTGAATCCTAATACACCACTTGCACTACGTCCCATGATACGAACTTGATCTTCATTGAATCGAACAGCTTTACCATTTGACCCTGAGATAATTACTTCATCTTGTCCTGTAGTTAATTTCACAAAACGCAATTCATCATCTGGTTTTAAACTAATCGCAATCTTACCATTACGATTGATATTTTCAAATTCAGATACAGATGTACGTTTCACAATACCATTTTTTGTAACAAATAATAATGTTTCACTTTCATCATCCTTAGGAACAGCTACAAGAACATTTACTTTTTCACCTTTTTCCAAAGTCATTAAATTCACAATTGGAATTCCTTTAGATGTTCTAGATCCACTTGGAACATTGTATCCTTTTAATCGATATACACGACCCTTATCTGTAAACAACAACAAGAAATCATGTGTCGACATCGAAATCATAGTATCAATAGAATCTTCTTCATTTAATGTCAATGATTTGATTCCACGACCACCACGATTTTGAGCACGATATGTATCTACAAGCTGACGCTTAATATATCCAGACTCAGTTAATGTGATAATCACATCTTCCACTGGAATTAAGTCTTCATCTTCCATATCAACAGAAGCATCACTAATTTCAGTTCTTCTTTCATCACCATATTTCTGATCAATTTCAGTTAAATCATCACGAATGATTTGAAGAACACGATCATGATTTGCCAAGATATCCTTCAAATCTTCAATCGTCAATAATAATTGTTGATATTCATTTTCAATCTTATCTCGTTCCAATCCAGACAATCTTCTTAACTGCATTGCCAAGATAGCTTTAGCTTGAATCATGCTCAATCCAAACGCATCACATAAATCTTGAGATAAACCGGCCTCATCTTTTTTAGAACTACGAATCATATGAATAACTTCATCGATATGATCCATCGCAATTCGTAAACCTTCTAAGATATGTGCACGATCCTGTGCCTTCTTTAAATCAAACTGTGTTTTTCTTACAACTACATCAACCTGATGATCAATATAATCATGAATAATATCTTTTAAAGGCAATTGTTTAGGACGACCATTTTCAAGTGCCAACATATTGATACCAAATGAAGTTTGAAGTGGTGTTAATCTAAACAACTGATTTAAAATTACTTCTTCCTGCGCATCCTTCTTTAGCTCCATTACAATACGAATACCTTCACGGTTACTTTCATCGTTTAAATAAGTAACACCTTGAATTGCTTTATCACGAATTAAAGAAGCCATTTTAGTAATTAAGTTTGCCTTATTGACCTGATAAGGAATTTCATAGAAAATAATCTGTTTCTTTCCGTTTGATAATTCTTCAACACGATACTTAGAACGAATCATAATGGATCCACGTCCTGTTTCAAATGCTTGACGAATACCTTTACGACCCAAAATAATTCCTCCAGTAGGGAAGTCCGGTCCTTTAATGACTTCCATCAATTGAGGAACTGTAATATCCGGATCATCCATTACCGCAAAAATGGCTTGAATCGTTTCTGATAAATTATGAGGTGGAATATTTGTTGCCATACCAACCGCAATACCCACAGCACCATTAATCAACAAGTTTGGAATACGACTCGGAAGCACAACTGGCTCGCTTTCTTCACCATCATAGTTTGGAATAAAATCGACCGTATCCTTTTGAATGTCACGCAGCATCTCCATAGAAATTTTTGACATACGAGCTTCCGTATAACGCATTGCCGCAGCTCCATCTCCATCTAGAGAACCAAAGTTTCCATGACCATCCACTAATGGATATCGATAAGAGAAATCCTGGGCCATACGAACCATTGCATCATATACAGCTGTATCCCCATGAGGGTGATACTTACCAATAACTTCACCAACAATACGTGCACTCTTCTTATGTGCAACACCTGAAGTAATTCCCAATTGATTCATCGCATGCAAAATACGACGATGAACTGGTTTCATACCATCACGAACATCTGGTAATGCACGTGAAACAATAACAGACATTGAATAATCTAGAAAGGCTGTACGCATTTCTTTGGATATTTCAACATCTTCTACATAGTCATATCGCTTATTTTCTTCTTCCATAAGGACCTCCTACTAGTAATCCAAATTAGCGTATACAGCATTTTCCTGAATATATTCACGACGAGGCTCTACATCCTCACCCATCAACATATCAAATACACTGTCCGCTTCCATCGCATCATCAATTGTGACACGTTTCAATACTCTATGATGTGGATCCATCGTTGTTTCCCACAACTGTTCTGCATCCATTTCCCCTAAACCTTTATAACGCTGAACTTTGTACCCATCTTTAAATTCTTCACGCAACTGATCCATTTCCTGTTCCTTATACGCATAGGCAATCTTTTTTCCTTTTTGCACCTTATATAAAGGAGGTTGTGCAATATAAACATATCCACCTTCAATAACAGGTTTCATAAAACGATATAAGAAAGTCAACATCAATGTACAAATATGACTACCATCGACATCGGCATCGGTCATAATCACAATTTTGTGATAACGTAATTTTGATACATCTACATCTTCTTGAATTCCACATCCAAAAGCAGTAATCATACTACGAATTTCCTGGTTTTCAAAAATACGATGCGTTCTAGCTTTTTCAACATTTAAAATCTTACCACGCAAAGGTAAAATAGCTTGTGTTTTCGCGTCACGACCTTGTTTCGCGCTGCCCCCGGCAGAATCACCTTCGACGATATAGATTTCACATTCACTTGCATCTTTACTTGAACAATCCGTTAATTTACCTGGTAATGAACTAATTCCATCCAACGCAGATTTACGACGTGTTAATTCACG
Source organism: Holdemanella porci (assembly GCF_009696075.1). GTDB lineage: Bacteria > Bacillota_I > Bacilli_A > Erysipelotrichales > Erysipelotrichaceae > Holdemanella > Holdemanella porci. The sequence goes on from NZ_VUMR01000003.1 coordinate 44,782, forward strand.
AGCTTTTTTTGCTGCAATTCTTGCCTTGCTGGCAATTTCTGCCTTTTCTACGATAGCCTTGGCAATATCGGGATTTTCTAAGAAGAAACGATTGATCTGTTCGCCCGCAATATTTGAAACAATCTTACGAACTTCACTATTGCCTAATTTTGTCTTTGTCTGTCCTTCATACTGAGGATCCGGGTGCTTAACAGAAATAATCGCAACCAATCCCTCTTTAACGTCATCCTGAGATAAACTCTCATCCTTTTTGATCATATTATTATTTTTCGCATAGGCATTAATACAACGAGTCAAAGCCATTCTGAAACCATCTTCGTGATATCCACCTTCATGCGTATGAATATTATTACAGAAAGAATAAATACTAGATTGATAGCCATCGTTATATTGCAGAGCAACTTCTGCAAGAATACCATCCTGCAATCCCTCTACATAAATGACTTTGTCACTGATTGTACTCTTATTCTTATTTAAGAATTGTACATACTCAATAATTCCACCCTCATATTTATAGTCATTACTTGGACCATCTGATGTTCTTTTATCTGTTAAAGTTAAACGTATATCCTTATTTAAGAAGGCAAGCTGACGCAAACGAGAATTCAACGTTTCATAATCATAAACTGTTGTATCCTTAAAAATCGTTGGATCTGCTTTAAAACGAACTAAAGTACCTGTTTCTTCTGTTGTTCCGATAATTTTTAAAGGCTCAACCGCATGTCCACCATTTTCAAAACGAATAAAATAGATTTTACCATCCTGATAAACAGTAACCTCTAACCATTCACTCAACGCATTAACAACACTGGCACCAACACCATGCAAACCTCCGGAAACCTTATAAGCGCCTCCGCCAAATTTTCCACCTGCATGTAATACCGTCATAATTGTTTCTACTGCGCTAATTCCTGTCTTTTCATGAATTCCAACTGGCATACCACGACCATTATCACGTACCGCAATAATATCTCCTGGCTCAATTGTCACATCAATTCGATTCGCAAAACCAGCCAAAGCCTCATCAATACCATTATCCACAATTTCCCAAACTAGATGGTGAAGTCCACGTACAGAAGTGGAACCAATATACATACCTGGTCTCAAACGAACCGCTTCTAACCCTTCTAACACCTGAATATCATCCGCTGTATACGAATGTTCTACTTGTGTAGCTTGTGTTTCTAATTCTTCAAATTCAAGAATCTCTTTTTGTAATTCATCCTGACTCATTTGTAGACCTCCTTGATTCTCCCTTGTTCTATATCATAGAACCGAACTTCACGATTCCAATGCATATTCAATCGTTCTGTTGTTGTTATAAAAATCTGCATATCATTAGGAAGCTTTTCAATTAATTGTCGCTTTCTAAGATTATCCAGTTCACTAAATACGTCATCCAATAATAAAATTGGATATTGCCCACTCTTTTCATAAATAATTTGGGCTAGCCCCAATTTAAGTGCCAGTACAAAACTTCTTTTCTGCCCCTGACTGGCCACTTCACATACAGGTTTTCCATTCAATTCAAATAAAATATCATCCCTATGAATTCCAATCAAAGTCTGATGATATTTTTTTTCTTTTTCAAAAACCTTGGCATAAGCTTCCTTCATATCTCCATCCAAATCAATAAACGTTATATACTTAGCATCTATATATTCTTTTTCATTTGAAAAGAATGGATATAGCTCACGCGCTTTTATCATCAAAGAATTCAAAAATTCATTTCTTTGTTTCATAATGATTTTTTGAACATCTATCATCTGATCCAAATAAATTTGAACTAAACACTCATCCACTTTACTCTGTTTCAAAGCTTGATTTCTCTGCTTTAAAATTTTTTGATACGAAGATAACGTAACCGTGTACGTTTTTGACAATTTCATTAACTCCATATCAATGAATCGTCTTCGATTTTTTGGAGATGAAGTAAATAAAGATAAATCGTCTGGACAAAATAAGATCGCATTTTCAATTCCAATAAAATCCGAATACTTCTTAACTGGATTTTGAAAACGAAACAAATGCTTTTTTTGATGATCCACAATCACTTTCAATTCTTCTTTTCTGTGATTAGACTCCACCGTTGCCTGAACACAAAATTCTTTGCACCCATGCATGATCATACTGTCCAATTGATTTGTTCGAAACGAACGCAAATGACTTAAAAAATAAATAGCTTCAATTAAGTTCGTTTTGCCCTGTGCGTTTTTTCCATATAAAAAATGAATGCACTTTGGTGTAAAAGAAAAAGACATGGTTTCATAATTACGGAAATGAAAACATGTCAGCTTTTCAACATTCATTTCACTTCAATCCTTATTCCATTAGTTTCTACAATATCTCCATGGTAGATCTTTTTTCCACGACGATTTTCATTAACGCCGTTGACTAATACTTCCATGTTTGCTAAATATTCCTTGGCCTGTCCACCACTATAGACAACATCGCAAGCTTTTAGCAATTGTGCTAATGTAATATACTCATCTATAAGTTCAAATTCCATGAAAATACCTCTTTTCGCACTATAATTATATCATAAAACGACATAAATAGCTATGCGTACAGAGATACCGATAAAAAAAGAAACCGTTTAAAACGAGTTTAAACGGCATTTTCTTTAATCATAACTACGAATTGGCACTAAAATCATTAAGACTGAAGCATCTTCCGGATTTGATACCTTGATAGGCTTCATAAATCCAGAAAATTCAATTAATACTTTTTCGCATCCCAATGCCTTGATCGCATCCAACATATATGTACCATTACATGTCAATGAAATATCTTCTCCTTCATATTCACACTTAGTCAATACTTCATCAGAGTTTCCAATTTCACTTGAATACGTCTTAACATGAGTTTCTGCTGTTGAACATTCCAATTTAATTAAATGTACTTTATCATTGCGAATGAAGTTAGTACGATCAATTGTACCTGCAATTTCATATGAATCCACCAACATCTTAGATACACAACTTGTAGGAATAATTCTTTGTACATCTGGGAAAGTTCCATCAATTAAACGAGTTTGGATAATTGTTTTATCAAATACAAACTGTGCTTTTTTAAAATCTGCATAAATATCGATTGTATCATCATCCGAAATAGAACGAACAACCTCAGTTAAAGATTTACTAGGAATTGTGATATTAAAATCTTGACTTGAATTCAATTCAATTGTTTTTCTAGCTAAACGATATGAATCTGTTCCAGAACAATACAACATATTACTTTGTGAATTGAAGTTTACCCCCGTTAATACTGGACGTTGATCTTTGTCGCTGCACGCAAATGCAGTCTGTGAAACGATTGATTTTAAATCTGTTGCCTTCAATACAAAATGATGATTAGGTTGTGTAAAATCAATATCAGGATATTCATTAGAACGAATACCATTTAAGTTAAATTGACCATTATCACTAGAAATACGAACTAAAGAGTAGTCAATGACTTCAATTTCAATATTTTTACAATCCAACTTACGAACAATTTCTAACAAATACTTAGAATCAATAATAATAGATCCTTCTTCTTCAATATCTAAATTATTCAATTCACCAGGGACAATTATAGTACGAATGGATATATTTGAATCACTACCAGTTAAAATCATTGAACCATCTTTTAAATCAATACAAATACCTGATAGTGCAGGTAATGGAGAAAAGACACTAATAGCTCTAGAAACAATAGATAGCTTGTCATAAAAATATTTTCGATCAATAGAAAAATGCATAAAATCCTCCTTTTATTAATATATTTATATATAAATTATAATATAAGGGACTGTATAAGTGTGTAAAAATTGCACAGACCCTTTAAAAAACGTACTCTACGCTAATTTTTGGGATGTGGATTCCATGAGGAATACAGTGTATAAATTAAGAATCCAAAGTGCTACGAATTTTTTCAACAGCTGTTTTAAAAGCTTCATCTTTTTGAATCAATTTCTTAGCACGCTCATACGAACTAGAAATTGTCGTATGATCACGACCCCCTAATTCTTGCCCAATAGATACATAAGATTTATGAAGCAAGTCTCTAGATAAGTAAACACAGATATGTCTTGCGTTCGCAATAAATTTTTGACGACATTTACCCTCTAAATCCTTGTAAGATAAGCCATAAAAACGTGTTACAGCCTTCTTTATCTTTTTAATTGTCAATTCATCCGATTGCGATACAATAGGTTCTTTAACTAATACTTTACGCGTAAAATCCATATCGATTACATCTGGATTAAATAGTGTCGCATTAAATATCAAGCGATTTAAAGTTCCCTCTAGATTTCTTACGTCATTTGAATATTTACCAGCTAAATAATCAATAACATCTTCGCTCATATTCACACTTTCTTCACGACCTTCGATTTTCTTCTTTAAAATCGCTTTGCTAGTTTCGAATTCTGGTTTAGAAATACTGATTGTAAGCCCAGAAACAAAGCGTGAAATTAAACGAGACTGTAATCCACTAATTTCACTAGGATGCATATCACTTGTGATAATAATCTGTGTATTCTTTTGAATCAACTGATTATAGACAGTGAAGAAGATTTCCTGACTGCTAGAATGTTGCTGCAAATTTTGAATATCATCAATTAAGAAATAATCACAGTCTAGAAGTTGTTCCTTGACTCTTTCTACAGTATTGCCATGAACATTTTTGGTTTTCATAGCTTCAATCAATAAAGAAACTAAATCTCCACTATACATATAAATTACTTTACATTCAGGATGTTCCTTAGCTAAATAATTTCCCATCGCATGTAGTAAATGGGTTTTACCTAAGCCAGAATTACCATACAACATAAGGGGATTGAATGGATGAGAAGTCGTTTGTGTACAACAAGCTAAACATGCGGCATAAGCCTCCGCATTAGAATTACCTTCGACAAAATTTTCAAATGTATAAGAAGGATTGAATTTATTTTCTAATAAAACATTCGTTCTTTGTTTGACAACCTCTTCAGGCATCATCTTTTCCATCTCTCTTTGGTGGATAAACTGAATTGTTAATGTATCGCCCCAGACCTCACTTAAAGTGGATTCAAACAGTTCTTTTTCTTTCTGTTTCTTTAAAATACTAAAAGTGATTGTAGAACGATAGGCTACGTAAGCTATATTATCCTCTATTTTAAATAGAGTTGTTTTTGAAATCCATGAATTGAATGTATGACTATCAAAATAGTTGGATTCTTGTATTTTTTGTAAAGTTTCATTCCATATCGATGCATAAGACATGGTAGACATAGTAAAACCTCCTTGCAGTATTACTATTATACACGATTTTTACACTTATCCCCATTTATTCTTTTGGGATAAATTTTTTCCCAATGTGGACTTATGTGCAAAAAAAATGAACAAAATCGGGATAACTCACTTTATATTCATATTAAATATATAGAAAATCATTGATAAACAAAGGCTCTCAATGACTTTTCCCAAGTTATACAGAGAATGGATTTAGAATGTCTTTATCCACTGTATAACTTATGATTTTATATACATTTTATATGTATATTTTGAATTAAAATAAAATAGAATACAGATCCATGTATATAATATGTGGATAATATATAGACCATTTTGTGTAAAACTAATAAAATGTTATAATGAAGTGCAAGAATATAAAGGGGTATAAAAGTATATGTATATTTTTAAATCGAATATAAATCAAAAAGAATACGATTACTTTGTAGAAAATCATCCTAGTTGTAGTTTGCTTCAAAGCTACAAATGGGCAAATATAAAAAATAATTGGAACTCCATTTATACAGGGGTTTATGAAAAGGATACATTAGTAGCTGCTGGGTTGGTATTGATTCGTCCATTACCACTTTCTTTTTCTATGTTTTATTTGCCTAGAGGACCAATTTTAGATTATAAAAATAAAGAGTTATTGAATTTTTACTTTACAGAATTAAAGAAAATTGCCAAAAAAGAACATTGTTTATTTATTAAATTTGATCCAAGTATTTTAATTTCAAGCTTCCACTTAGACGAAGAAAGAAAAGAATTTAATTATAAGGAAGAGTTTGAAAATATTAAATCATGTAAAGCCATTCATTATGGATTCAATAAAGATTTTGATACAACCATTCAACCAAGATACAATATGGTAGAGTATGCGGATGATTTTGGAATGGACAATCTATCTAAAAAAGGGAAAAAGAATATTAAAATTGCTCAGAAACAAAATTTAGATATTCAATTTGGACACAAAGAATTATTAGAAGACTTTGATAAAGTCATGAAATGTACAGAGGAAAGAAAAGGAATTTCTTTACGAACAAAAGAGTATTATGAATTACTTTTAGATACATATGCAGATGATGCATTTATCACTTTAGCCTATTTCCATATCCACGACATGTTAAAAGAGACAAAAGAAAGATATGAACAGTGTTTACTAGATTTAGAAAGTTGTCCAGAGAACGCAAAGAAGAAACGTTTTACCTTGGAAGAATTAAAAGACTCATTAGAGAAGAAAATCAGTAAATATGAAGAAGATGTGAAAACATATGGTGAAACAGTCTGTGTTTGTGGAACACTAACTGTAAAATATGGACATACATCAGAAATTTTATATGCAGGAATGAATGAAGATTTTAAACGTTTGATGGGCCCCTATTTAACTTGGTATAAAACAATGGAAAAATGTTTTGAACTTGGATGCAAAACAAGTAATATGGGTGGAATTGAAGGAACTCTTAAGGGAGGACTTGTTGATTTTAAAGAAATATATCATCCTAGAATCAATGAATACATTGGTGAATTTGATATTCCGGTTAATTCATTATTGTATAATGTTGCATTTAAATTTTATAAGAAGATTAAGGAAAGAAACGCAAAGCACAAATAATTTAAGTATGATTTAAGTACGACTATCTATTATATCCTAGTAAGGATGGAATTTGATATGTCGTATTTATTTTTTAAAGATATAAACCGTGAAGAATTTGATGAATTTGTGAAAAAACATGAATATTGTAATTTACTACAAAGCTATAATTGGGCAAAAGTAAAAAGTAATTGGGATCACATGTATACAGGTGTGTATAAAGACAATGTATTATTCGCAACAGGTTTAGTGTTGATCAAAAGATTGCCATTATCATTTTGTATGTACTATTTACCCAGATGTCCTATTATGGATTATAGGGATAACGTGCTTGTTCAATATTATTTTGATCAATTAAAAAAGGTCGCCAAAAAAGAATATTGTATCTTTATTAAATTTGATCCAGCTATTCATGTTAATGATTATGATTCAAAATCATATAATACAAATCGATACGAAGATACAGATACATATTTAAAAATATTCAAAAGCTGTAAAGCTATACATCATGGCTATACAATGAGTATTGCGGATACAGTACAGCCTAGATTTCAATCGAATGTATATTCATATGAAAATATAGAGGAAACATTGCCAAAACATACGAAACGTTTAATTAAGGATGCAGAGCGTAGAAATGTTCAAATTATTCATGGACAAGGTGAATTGCTAGATGAATTCAGCCGACTTGTAGAATTGACGGAATCAAGAAAAGGCGTTGCGTTAAGAGATAAAGAATATTTCAAGACATTATTAGAAAATTATTCTGAAGGAAGCGTCATCTTTTTTAGCGACTTGCAACGTATATCAATTAGATCAAGAGGCAAAGGAAAAGAAGATACAGCTTGAAAAAGAAATGGCTGCAACACCTGAAAATTCTAAAAAGAAGTTACATCGTTTAGAAGATCAGTTACAAAGTGTAAATAAAGATATTAATGAATATAAGAAAATTTTTGATGAATTTGGTCAAGAAGATAAAGAAATTGCGATTGCAGGTATTTTAAGTATTCAATTTGGAAATACTTGTGAAATGTTGTATGCAGGAATGGACGAAAGATTCAAAAAATTTATGCCTCAATATAAAGAATATGTTGAAAACTTTAAATGAGCATTTGATAGAGGATGTTTATGGAGTAATATGGGTGGTGTAGAAGGATCTTTAGATGATGGATTGACAAAATTTAAAGATAACTTTAATCCAACTATAAATGAAATGATAGGAGAATTTGATATACCGGTTTATACATTTATGTATCGTTTAATTCAAAAAGTATATGAAATACTGAAAAGTAAGCATAAGTGACAATTATTTTATTGACAATCATTTTAATTTATGTTTATAATGTCTGAGCAATCTTATTTGAAAATTTAGAATGAAGAAAAAGACTGAGAGGTGTAATCAAGATGAAAAGAACATATCAGCCAAGTAAGAGAAAACACCAAAAGGTTCATGGCTTCCGTGCTCGTATGGCAACTGTTGGTGGACGTAACGTTCTTTCTAGAAGAAGAGCGAAAGGCAGAAAGGTTTTATCCGCATAGAAATCACCTGCTAGGTGATTTTTTTGTCTGGATAGGGAAATAACATGAAAAAAGAATTTCGTGTATTAAAAAACTATGAGTTTTCTTCCATCATCCAGAATCGACAATTTGTTAAGTCGTCGTCTTTTGTTTGTTATTTTCAAAAACGTAAACTAGACCATGCAAGAGTCGGAATCAGTGTTGGCAAAAAATTAGGAAATGCGGTCTGTCGAAATAAAGTGAAAAGACAGCTTCGTAGTATAGTAGATGATATTTTTACATTTGAAGAGGGATATGATCTTATTATTATAGTCCGACCTGCCTACGCAAATAAGTCGTTCGAAGAAAATAAAAACGAAATGAAAGAAAATCAAAATCGGATAAATAAAAGATTTTTGAAAAAGTAGAGGAATAAAAAAATGAAACAATTTTTGCAGAAAAAAGCAAAATTGGTCTTTCTATGTATGTTGGTATTATTAACATGTACGGCTTGTGCAAATCCAAGAGGTAGAGATGGAAAAACATTAGCAGACCAAATTATTGCAAGTGAAGAAACTACAATTGATGCAAGTAAAATCAATTACAAAGACATTTCTGATAAGAAATTAAAGAAAGAAATTAAAAAGAATATCAAAGATGGACAATATACAATTCAACCAACAACTTTTAAAAATTCTATGTCTAAAGGATGGTTTGAAGGTTTAATTGTTTGGCCAATCGCACAAATTATTAACTTAATTTCATCAAAAACAGATGCCGGTGTAGGTATCATTTTAACAACATTGTTAATTCAGATGCTTGTATTTGTATTTACACGTAAATCACAAATGTCTACACAAAGAATGCAGGAAATTCAACCTGAAATTCAAAAGATTCAAAATAAATATAAAGATAAAACAGATGAACGTTCTAAAATGCAGATGGCTCAAGAAATGCAGAATATTTATCAAAAATACGATATTCACCCATTTGGTTCAATGTTAATTACTTTCATTCAGCTACCAATTATGATGGGTATGTATTATGCAACAATGCGTTCAGTAAGTGTTGTTAGCGGAAGCTTTATGGGTATTTCTTTAGCAGGTACTCCACTTGATGGATTTAAAGCATTCGATATCGCATATATCTCAATTTATGTGTTGATGGTTATCTTCTATATTGTATCAATGAAAATACCTCAATGGTTAAAGAAATGGCAAGATAAGAAAGATAACGTTAAAGTTAAAAAATATGCACAGGAACAAACAAATCCTATGGCTAACAGCATGAACATGTCAATGTACTTTATGACAGCAATGATCTGTATTATGTATATTTCATGGCCAATGGCGATGTCATTCTATTGGTTAGTATCAAGTGTAATTCGTGTATGTCAATCATTGATCCTACACAAAGTTATGAACAAAAAGTAGGTATAACATATGGAATTCGCTAAATTTACTGGAAAAACTTTAGATGAAGCTTTAGCAGCTGCTTGCGATGCTAAAGGATGTACAAAAGAAGAACTTCATTATGAAGTTACAGAAGAAAAAAGTGGTTTTTTAGGAATCGGAAAAACAATTGAAATTGAAGCATATTGCCCAAAAGATATTGAAGATTTCATTAAGTCATATATTCAAACATATTTTGACAATGCAGAATTAGATGGAACTGTTGAAATTGAAAATGATCATGGTTTCTATCGTATTACTGTAAATACAAAAAACAATGCGATTATGATTGGTAAAGCGGGTAAGTCTTTACAAGCATTCAATCGTTTAGTTAAAGCTGCAGTAAGTGCAGCATTCAAAAAGCGTATCGGACTTTTAATCGATGTGAATGGTTATAAGGAAGAAAGATACGAAAAAATCTGTAAAATGGCAGTTCGCATCGCAAAAGATGTACGTCGTACAAAAGTAGATGCAGTATTAGATCCAATGCCAGCCGATGAAAGAAAGGCAATTCACAATGCTTTAGCAGGAATGAACGATATTTCTACTAAGAGTGAAGGTGAAGGCGAAGGACGCCGTTTACACATTTTATATACACCAGGAAAAGATGAAGAATAACGGGATTATCCCGTTATTTTTTTGAAGGAGGGCTTCATGAAAATTATTATTGGATTAGGGAATATTGGTAGAGAATACGAAAATACACGTCATAATGCAGGTTTTATGGCGATTGATAAATTGGCACAAATGCTAGAAATGGATTTTAATCAGGAAAAGTTTTCGGCTTATTTTGCGAAAAAGAAAATTGATGGAGAAGACATAATTTTATTAAAACCAACCACATATATGAATAATAGTGGTATCGCATTAAGACAATGCATGGATTTCTATAAAGTGCCTTCTGAAGATATCCTTGTATTATATGATGATATGGATATGCCTGTTGGAAAACTTCGTTTGCGTCAAAAAGGTAGTGCTGGTGGTCATAACGGAATCAAGAGTATTATTTCTCATATTGGCACACAGGAATTTGATCGTATTCGCATAGGAATTGGTAAAGATAAATTGATTCCAGTTGTAGATTGGGTACTAGGTAAATTTCCTCAAGAACAACAAGAGGATTTAAATCATGCTTTAGAACAAGCCGCGAAAGCAGCTAAATTTTCAATAAAACACTCTTTTAGTGACACAATGAACAGGTATAATAAGAAGTAGAAGGTGGTATTTTTGAAAGATACAATATTAAATAAATTACAGTCCAATCCAGTAGCTCAACAAATGCTTCAATTTGGCAATAATATTGGTAACTTATTTCCAAATGAAGAAGCTTTATGTATGGCCAGTGCTTTTATGCAGGATAAACAAACACGAATTGTAGTTAAGAAAAATCGTTATGAAGCGCAACAACTCTATCAAAGATTGAAACCACTTATTAATGATACATTATTATTTGTGATGGAAGAATCTTTGCGTGTACAAGCCATCGCTTCAAGTCCAGAAGATAAACAAGAACAACTCTATGTATTAACTCAGTTTGTGAAAGAAGATAAGCCACGTATTATTGTATGTAATACGGCGGCCTTTTTGCGTTACTTACCCGATAAAGAATTATTTAAAAGTCTTTGTTTCAAATTTGAAGTAGATCAAGAAATTACGATTGCAGAATTGAAACAAAAACTAAATCGTGCCGGCTATACAAAGGTCAATTATGTAGATCGTCCATGTACATACGCAAGTCGTGGAGGAATTGTTGATGTATATTGCCTTGAATATGAACATCCAATTCGTATTGAATTTTTTGATACAGTGATTGAATCCATTCGTTTATTTCACGAAGAAACTCAGCGAACAATTCAAACAATAGATTCAGTATTGATTAATCCAGCTACAGATTTATTGTTTACAGATGATCAGATTGAATATCTTCAAAAAGAAATTGATTCTGAATTAGAAAAACAACAGGCAAAATTAATTCAAGATGATTATGACTTCTTATTGGATTATATTGAAAAAGATAAGATTTCTATAGAAAATTATGATATTGATCCACATTTGTATATTTATTTTAGTTATTTAAATGCTAATAAATTAACTGACTATGTCAATGGACACATTATTTTCTCAAGTCAGGAAGAAGTGGAAAGTGGATATAAAAAATTGAATGAAGAAACGATATCTTTTATTCAGGAAATGGTTGAATCCCATCAATATTTACCTAAGTATGGTATGTTCCATGACATATTTACATTTGAAAAAGAACATACGATTCAGATGTTCCATGATTTCTTAGATTTTAAACATCCAATCTTCTCAAAAATAGAGACATTAGAAAAATCAGATCAACCATTGATTCAAATTCTAGAAAATCTAAAAGGGGAAAATATCTATATTTCTTTGGATGAGGAACATACAAAAAAAGTGCAAGAAGCCTTAAAAGCTTATTCAATTCATAGGAATATCACATTTATTGAAGATGACTTTTATGAAGGATTTACATATGAAGATATTTCTGTTTATACACAACAGGAATTATTTCATCATCCTAGTCAAATTAAGCGTTATCAGAAAACATTTAAACAAGGTCAGATTTTACAGAATATTCTTGAACTAGAACCAAACGATTATGTTGTACATGAACAATATGGTATTGGTCAATATGTTGGAATTACAACGCGAAAAATAAAAGGAAAGACATTAGATTATTTACATGTTTTATACAATGGAGGCGATGAATTATTTGTCCCATTATCACAATTTCAGTTGGTAAGAAAATACGTGTCCAAAGAAGGTGTGGGCATCAAATTATCGCAATTGGGTTCTAACAAATGGAAAAAGACGAAGGAAAAGGTTTCTAAAAAGGTTGAAGAAATTGCGTCTCGATTAGTTGAGTTATATGCGAAGCGAAATGAAGATATTGGTTTTGCGTTCAGTAAAGATGATGATCTACAAAGAGAATTTGAAGAAGCCTTTGAATATGAGGCAACACCAGATCAAATAAAAGCTACAGAAGAAATCAAACGAGAAATGGAAAAGCCAAAACCAATGGATCACTTATTATGTGGAGATGTAGGATTTGGTAAGACAGAAGTAGCTATGCGTGCTGCATTCAAGGCTATTTCAAATAATAAACAAGTAGCTTTACTGTGCCCAACTACAATTTTATCTATGCAACATTATCAGACGTTTATAAAGCGTTTTGAAAATGTAGGTGCTAATATTCGCGTAGTGAATCGTTTTGTGCCAACAAAAGAAATGAGTCAGATTAAAAAAGAATTGGCGGACGGGCAAGTTGATATTATTATTGGTACACATAAATTATTGAATAAATCTTTTCAATATAAAAGCTTAGGTTTATTGATTATTGATGAGGAGCAGCGATTTGGAGTTGAGCACAAAGAAAAAATTAAAGAGATGAAAAACACAATCGACGTTTTATCTTTAAGTGCAACACCAATTCCTAGAACTTTACAGATGTCTTTGATTGGGGTACGTACGATTTCACAATTGAATACACCACCATTGCATCGTCATCCAATTCAAACGTATGTGATGGAAAACAAAAAGAGTGTCGTGAAAGAAATCATTCAAAGAGAATTATCTCGTGGAGGACAAGTTTTTTATTTGTATAACCACGTATCGAATATCTATTCTGTAGCTAAAAATATTCAGAATATGTTCCCTGATGCCAAAGTAGCAGTGGCACATGGACGTATGGATAAGAACGATATTGAGCAGACGATGATTGATTTTGAACAAGAGAAATATCAAATTTTAGTTTGTACAACAATTATTGAAACTGGACTAGATATTGCGAATGCGAATACGATGATCATTGATGATGCCGATCGTTTTGGATTGTCTCAACTTTATCAGATTCGAGGTCGTGTGGGGCGTCGTGAAAAAATCGCATATTGTTATTTATTGGTACAGCCACAAAAAGAATTAACAGAACAGGCACATAAAAGGTTAAAAGCCATTAAAGAATTTACATCTTTAGGCAGTGGATATAAAGTGGCTATGCGAGATTTAACAATTCGTGGAGCCGGAGACATGCTTGGGCCGCAACAAGCAGGATTTATTGATGATGTAGGATTGGATTTATACCTTGAAATGTTGGCAAGTGCCATTAAGAAAAAGCAAGGCAAGCCAATTGAGAATAAAAAGAATGATAAAGTGGCCCAAGTACAGTTATCGGGATATATTCCTAAACAATTCACAGATAATGATGGAGATAAATTGGAAATCTATCAACACATTAAGAAAACAGAGAGTCTTACCGAGTTGATTGAATATGAAAAACGTGTTGAAGACTTATTTGGTCATATTCCAAATGAAGTAAAACAATTGTTTGAACAGAAAAAACTGGATTTCTTTGTGAATCGAGAAGGTGTTGAATCATTAAAAGAAACAGATGACGTCGTTACAATCACAATGAGTGCTGAATGGTCAAAGAATTGCGATGGTGTTAAATTGTTTGGTGCTATTAATGATATTAGTCGAAAGATCAATTTGAAATTAGAGAGTGGAAAAATTAAGATCATGATTTCTAAACGATTAAAGAAACATATTGAATTGTTGATACAGGTTATTGATAAATTAGAAGGAGAGTTTTGATGCGATTAGATAAATATTTAAAAACAGCACGAATCTTAAAAAGAAGAGAAGCTGCTAAAGAATTAGCTTTACAAGGACGTATCTGGGTCAATGATCGAGTGGCAAAACCGAGTACAGAATTAAAAATAGGAGATACAATACGTATTCGTTTTGGAGCAAGACTTCTTGAAATTCGTGTATTAGATATTCAAAAACAAGTTTCGAAACAAAATGCCCAACTGTTGTTTGAAATTATACACGAAGAAAGAATCGAAGATGAACAAGCTTAATGTTGTGTGTGGAGCTCTTGTGATTGATGGAAAAGTGATGATTGCCCAAAGAAATTATGGTTCAAGCAAAGGTTTCTTTGAATTTCCTGGTGGAAAAGTTGAGAAAAGTGAAACAAAAGAAGAGGCATTAATTCGGGAATGGAAAGAAGAATGTGATATTGACATTTACAATGTGCAATATTTAGCTTCTAGCGTGGATTATCAAGATGGATATGAAATTCACTTAACTTGTTTCACATGTACTTCTAATGAAAAACCAACAAAATTAAGTGTGCATTCAGAATATATTTGGACAACTCCAAATCATATATATGACTATAACTTCTTTAAATCTGATAAAATGCTTGTAGAAGCATTAAAGGGGGTATGGCCATGTTTAACAAAACCAATGAAACCAAAGTATTAAGAGATCCTGTGCATGGATATATTCATGTGAAGTATCAAGTGATATGGGATTGCATCAACGCAAAAGAATTTCAAAGATTGCATCGCATTCATCAATTGGGTGGGGATTTTCAAATCTATCATACGGCGGAGCATTCCCGCTTTTCTCATAGTTTAGGTGTATATGAAATCACAAGGCGAATGTGTGAAGAAGTGGATTCAATTGCGGCTACTTTAAGTGAATATGAAAAAATTCAGGTTTTATGTGCTGCTCTGTTGCATGATTTAGGACATGGACCATTTTCTCACTTCTTTGAAACACTTCACAAGAAACATCATGAACAAATGACTTGTGATTTAATTTTGGATCCAGAAACAGAAATTCATAAAGCACTTATTAAAGAGGATGAGGCTCTTCCGCAAAATATTGTGTTGATTCTAACACATCAACATGCAAAACCAATGATGTATCAAATGATTAGTTCACAACTGGATGCGGATCGAATGGATTATCTATTAAGAGATGCCTACGAAACAGGTACAAGCTATGGAAATTTTGATTTGGAAAGAATCTTACGTACTTTACGAGTAAAAAATGATTCCCTATGTGTGAAAATGAGTGGAATGCACAGTATTGAAGACTATATTATGGCAAGATACCACATGTATTGGCAGGTTTACCTTCATCCAGATGCCAAATCATATGAAATTATGATTCAACAATTCTTTAAACGATATGCACAAGTACGAAACATAGAAGTATTTGAACCATTATTGAATGGCGAGTTATCGAATAAGGATTTTTATTTAATGGATGAACATCGAATGTTCTATGGTTTTCAACAAGCTCTAGGATGTGAAGATGAAATTCTAAAGGATTTCGCAAATCGAATTTTGAATCGTCATTTATTTGAGTGGATAGAAGATCCAAGTCACCAACAAATTCAAGAAATCAAGAATAAATTGGTGGCCTCCGGATATGACTTAGATTATTACTATTATGAAGCTATTTCACATTCTAAAGCATATTTGCCTTATACAGAAAATGATGAGAATCAAATAATATGGATGTTAGATTCTAAAAAAGAACGGGTATCTTTATCGAGTTGTTCACAGATTGTTAAGGCATTATTAAAAATGAAAAATCAAACAAATAAGCGTATTTATTTTCCAAAAGAAATACTTTAAAAACAACGGTAACATATGATGTGTTACCATTTTCACTTGTGAAAAAAGAGTGTAATTTTATAAAAAAAAGAAAATTTTAGATTAATTTTGGTATATTTTCATTAAATTGTTATGTTTTTTAATAAATTTTCTTGCAAAAAAATCAGAGTGTGATATTATGCACTAGCTATGACAAATCATGTACATTTATTTGATAAAATTTCGAATCAAACATTGTATAAAGGAGAGGCTAAGATTGACTTTTCTGGTAATGAAGGTCTATTAGTTTCTTTTAATAATGATACACATCATTTCGAATGGAGAATTTGGAAAAAAGGATTGGTAATTCGTAGTGAATCGGATATTATTGTGAATTTGACATTACGTTTAAATAGTCAAACAAAAGGTCACATAGAAACTGAATTTGGAAAAATAGATTTAGATTGTCATACAAGTCATTATGATGTAGATGAAAATTGTGTAGAAGTTAAATACAGTCTTATACAAGGGAATGAAAAACAAGAATTTCACTTTGTACTATATATAAATAAGGAGGATACATATGCAGTCAATTGAAGTTGAATTAAAGCAGGCCATTCAAAATGCAGTAAAAAAAGCATTTGATTTAGATTTAGATGTACAAAACATTGTGGTTGAAACACCAAAAAATAAAGATCACGGCGATTTCTCAAGTAATGTTGCGATGCAATTAACTCGTCAATTACACCAGAATCCAAGAATGATTGCACAAAGTATATTAGATGCATTCTCATTGGAAATGGTTTCTAACGTAGAAATTGCAGGACCTGGCTTCTTAAACTTTACATTATCAAAAGACCGTTTTAGTACAGTTATTTCTGAAGTGTTGGCTCAGAAAGAAAACTATGGACAACAGCCAGCTAACGGCATTAAAGTGGATTTGGAATATGTTAGTGCCAATCCAACTGGATCATTACACTTAGGACATGCTCGTGGAGCTGCATGGGGAGATAGTTGTGCTCGTATCATGAAAAAAGCTGGATACGATGTAACTCGTGAATACTATGTGAATGATGCTGGTAATCAGATCACAAACCTAGCATTATCATTAAATGCTCGTTATCGTCAGGCACAAGGAATTCCAACTGAAATTGGTCAGGACGGATACATGGGTAAGGATGTTGAAGAAAAAGGATATGAATTGGCGAAAGAATATCCACAAACATACTTAGAACCAACAGAAGAGAATTTGAAATTCTTCAAAAAAGAAGGAATCAAATTTGAATTAGATAAAATTAGAAAAGACTTAGATCGTTATCGTGTACACTTTGATGTTTGGTCAAGTGAACAAAGCATTCGTGATGCTGGTAAAGTAGAAGCAGCTATCAATGAATTAAACGAAAAAGGATATGTATACGAAAAAGATGGAGCATTGTGGTTTGAAACTACAAAATTTGGAGATGACAAAGATCGCGTTTTAAGAAAACAAGATGGTTCATTAACATATTTAGTTCCAGATATCGCATATCACAACGATAAATGTCAACGTGGATTTGACATGTTGGTTGACTTTTTTGGAGCGGATCACCATGGATATATTCCTCGTTTAAAAGCAAGCATGACAGCATTAGGAAATGATGCGGATAAATTGCATGTTGATATTATCCAGATGGTTCGTTTAGTATCAAACGGTGAAGAAATGAAGATGTCAAAACGTTTAGGAAACGCAACAACAATTAATGAACTATGCGAAAAAGTAGGTGTTGATGCAGCTCGTTATTTCTTTGTACAACGTGCATTGGATTCACATTTAGATTTCGATATTGAATTGGCAACTAAGAAATCAAATGAAAACCCCGTTTACTATGCACAATATGCTCATGCTCGTATGTGTTCTATTCAAAAACAGGCACAGGATATTGAATTGGCAACAAGTTTTGAAGATTTGACAAACGAAAAAGAAATTGAATTAATGAAGTCTTTACAAGAATTCAATAAAGTAATCGTTGAAACTGCTCAATCTCGTCAAGTTCACAAAATGTGTCACTATATTCAAAATTTAGCTAGTAAGTTCCACAGTTTCTATAACGCATGTAAAGTAGTAGATCGTGATAATTTAGAACTAAGCGCACAACGTCTAGCCTTAGTAAAGGCAACACAAATTGTTTTGGCAAACGCATTAGAATGTATTGGTGTTGAAGCCGTTGAATCAATGTAAGTATTAAGAGGAGTTTTATTGAATTATGAAAAAGTCTATGATTGAAGTTGCATATCAAGTATTGACAAATAATAATGGATCTATGCCTTTTGTTGATCTTTGGAAAGATGTAAGTCAGGAGATGGGGTTTAATCAAACGCAGTTTGAAGATAATATTGCTCAATTTTATACAGATTTATCTTTAGACGGACGTTTCTTGAACATGTCACAAAATACTTGGGATTTGCGTTCACGTCACACGTATTCAGAAAGTGTTATGGATACAGATTCTATCGCAATCGATGAAGATGATGAGGATGAAGAAGATTCAGAATTGATTGAAGATGAATTAGACGAAGTAGAAAAAGAAATGGACGAAGAAGAAAACGAATAAAAAGCGCTCTTTTCACAATAAATTCACATTGAATTGTTAGAATTAAAGTGGAAAGGAGAAGGAATGCAAGAAAATCTGCGTCATGCAGATTTTTTTTCTATGAAAAATTTGATAAACTAGAAGTTGTTAAGGAGAATTTTTATATGTTTAAAAGCATTTCATATGTTATAAAAGAGAATTTTTCAAATGTTTATCGTATTTTCTGTATCGCAAAATATGAATTGTTGTCAGATATGAGAGATTCAAAATTTGGTATTTTTTGGAACTTTGCCTCTCCCGCTATCCAAGTTTTCACATATTGGCTAGTGTTTGGTATTGCCTGGGGAAGAAAAGCGCAGACATACAGAGGCATCACTGTAGAATATTTACCATGGCTTGTTGTGGCATTTAGTGTATGGTGGTATATCCGTCCATGCATTGTAGATGGGTGTTCTGCGGTATTCTCAAAAACAAATGTCATCACAAGAATGAAGTTTCCTGTATCTGTTTTACCGGCAACCGTTTGTTTAAAAGAATTGTTTAATCACTTTGTGATGTTGATTATCACATTTGTCACTTTAATTTTAAGTGGGTGGTATCCAAATCTAAATTGGTTATGGATCATCTATTATATGTTCTGTGCATTTATGCTTGGAGAAGCGATTTCACTTGTATTATCTGTACTTACTATGTTGTGGCGTGATGTAAAGAAATTTATTTCTTCAATCATGCGCATGTTGATGTATTTTTCTCCAATCTTATGGGATTGTCATTTTAAACCAGATGTTCCATTTGCGAGTATTCTAAATAAGCTTGTAAAGGTAAATCCAGTTTATTATATTATTCAAGGATATAGAGATGCTGTATTCTATGGAAGAAATGTTTTTGATCATCCTGCAATTACACTTTATTTCTGGTGTTTAGTTTTTGCGATTTTTGCGCTAGGATGCTTTTTAATGTATACCTTCAAAAAGAAATTCATTGATATGATTTAAGGAGGCTTTTATGTCTAAAGAAGAATATGCTGTTGAAGTCGAAAATATTTCAAAAATCTATACTTTAAGAAATAAAAACAATCAATATAAAACAGATAAAAAAGAGTTCTATGCCTTAAAAGATGTATCTTTCAAAGTGAAAAAAGGTGATGTTGTTGGAATTTTGGGAACCAATGGTTCTGGTAAATCAACTTTATCTTTATTGTTGTCAGGAATTTCTGAAATCAATAGTGGTACGATGAAAATTAATGGAGAACAAGCATTGATTGCTATTAACACAGGATTGAACCAACAATTAACAGGACTAGAAAACATCAACGTTAAAGGAGCTTTGATGGGGTTAAGAAAGAAACGTATCCAGGAAATCACGAATGATGTCATTGATTTTGCAGAATTGGGTGATTTCTTATATCAACCAGTTAAAAAATATTCCTCAGGTATGAAATCACGTTTAGGCTTCTCTATTTCACTCGCATTAAATCCAGATATCTTTATTGTTGATGAAGCATTAAGTGTTGGTGATAAAGGTTTTGCGAAGAAATGTATGAAACGAATGATGAAATTAAGAGATGAAGAAGGAAAAACAATCTTCTTTATTTCTCACTCGTTAAGTCAGGTTCGTGAATTCTGTAAAACAGGCATGTGGATCGAAGGTGGGCAACTTGTTGAAATGGGAGATATTGACAAGGTTTGTGATGATTATTCGGTTTATGTGGATAAGTTAGAGGCTATGAGTAAAAAAGAAAAGAAAAAATTCTTGGATGAAAAATTTGAGAAGCGATTATTACCTAAAAAAGAAAAGAAGGGCATCGCAAAATTATTTGGTTAATAAAGGAGTTTTAGTGACTCCTTTTCAATTTATCAAAAATAGTTTACAATTACAGTGTTTATATAGGGAGGTTTATAACTCATGAAAACAGTAATAACATATGGAACTTTTGATTTATTTCATGTAGGCCATTTAAATTTATTACGCCGTGCAAAAGAATTAGGGGATTATTTAATTGTAGCGGTAAGTAGTGATGAGTTTAATTTGGGTAAAAATAAAGTTTGTAAGATCAAAGATACAGATCGTATGAAGATTGTAGAAGCTATTAAATATGTCGATAAGGTGATCCCAGAAACAAGTTGGGAACAAAAAATCGAAGATGTTAAAAAATATAATGTAGATGTATTCGTCATGGGTGATGATTGGAAAGGAAAATTTGATTTCTTAAAGGATTATTGTGAAGTTGTTTATTTGCCAAGAACTGAGGGTATCAGTACAACACAGCTGAAAGAGGAATTGAAGGGTTAATATGCGTACTATCAGTATTATCCTTCCTTTTTTTAAGTACAAACATTACTTTAAAGAATGTCTACAAAACTTAGCACAAAGTACATTTAAAGATTTTGAATTGATTGTCGTATTAGATCATCCAACTGAAGATATTGACGATTTATTAGAAGAATATAATTCTATTTTTGATATGCGCATTTATACCTTGCCAGAAGGTGTAACAGGTGTGGCTGCATGTCGAAATGTTGGAATTCAACAAGCTAAAGGTGCCTACCTTTACTTTTTAGATAGCGATGACTATGTTTTAGAAGATACTCTACAAAACTTGATCAAAGCTATGGATCATGATGTAGACATGGTTAATGGTGTATTGAATCACACTTGGAACAACAAGGCCAATTATCTTCATAAAGTAGAAAATAAGGAAGTAGATGAAGAAGATCAAGAAGAAAGAGAACAGCGTCGCTTAAATAAGCTTTCTAATTTTGTTTCATTCGCATCCTACGAAAAAGATGAGCAGCAAGCTCAGGCTATTTTCTATACAATGGATAATCGTAGAGGTATCCGAACTTTTACTGTATTAGGCAATTTGTATAATCGTGATTTTGTCGTTCGAAATAATTTTAAATTTAATGAGAACTTCAGATATTACAGTGATATGACATTTATGTGTCCTCTATTAGAAAAGTTAAATACATTTTTAAGAGTGGAAGATGCAATTTATGTAAAACGTAAACACAATGATCCAATTAACGAACCTGCTTTGAGTCAGGAAGAAAATGACAATCGTTTTAATGAAAGATGTGATGCGGTTGAATATACACGTACACTTTTAAAAGAAGAGGGTGTTGTGCGTTTTTGTTTAGATCGTAAAATTGTATCTTACTTTGTATCTAAAATGTCTAAAAGAATCCGTCGCAGCCAAGATGATCTATGGCGTACAGACTATTTTGAAAGAATTGCTAAAACAATCGATGGCATTCGTCCAGAAGTGATGAATCGATATAAGCGTAATTCGAAAAAGATGGTGGCTTGTTTACAGAATCGTGATTTAAAGGGAGTACAAAGCTGCGTTCGAAGAAAATTAGGAATTAAAAAATTCTTTAGAGTCTTCAAAAATAAGAATGTATTATTTAAATTAGCTTATTATCACATTTATTCAAAAAAACCAATTCAAGATAATGTGATTCTGTTTGAGACATTTATGGCTAAAAACTATTCGGACAGCCCAAAATATATTTATGAATACATTGCCAAAAATTATCCAGGAAAATACAAGTGTGTATGGGCGTTGAATGATGGTCATGAAGTTCCTTATGGAGCGGAAGTCGTAAAACGTTTTTCATTCAAATATGCTTATTATTTAGCTGTTAGTAAATATTTTGTATTTAATGTAAGACAACCATTGTGGTATCGCAAAAGAGAAGGACAAGTATTTGTTGAAACTTGGCATGGCACACCATTGAAACGTCTTGTATTTGATCAAGAAGAAGTAACTTCTGCATCGCCAAAATATAAACAGCAGTTCTATCGTCAAAGACAAGAATGGGATTATTTGGTGAGTGCCAATCCTTTTAGTACGAAAACATTTAGAAGCTGTTTTATGTATGAAGGTAAGATGCTTGAATATGGATATCCAAGAAATGATATTTTATATTGGCCAAACAAAGATGAAATTGCGAAAGATCTAAGAAAGAAACTAGGTATTCCAGAAGATAAGAAGACGATTTTATATGCTCCGACATGGCGTGATGATGAGCACTATGGAAAAGGGGAGTACAAATTTACGTTGGCTTTAGATTTGAAGTTGATGATGGAAAAATTATCGGATGAATATGTTGTTTTATTAAGAACACACCACTATATCGCAGATAACATTGATACAACAGGTCTTGAAGGCTTTGTGTACAATTTAAGTAAATATGACGATATCAGTGAAATCTATTTGATCAGTGATATTTGTATCACGGATTACTCAAGTGTATTCTTTGACTTTGCAAACTTGAAACGACCAGTACTTTTCTATACATATGATATTGAAAAGTATAAGAATCAGTTACGTGGATTCTATATTGATATGAATACAGAAGTTCCTGGTCCACTATTGTATACGAGTGAAGAAGTCGTGGATGCGATTTTGAATATTGATCAAATAAATGAAGAATATAAAGAACGTTACGAAAAATTCTACAAACGTTTCTGTTGCTACGACGATGGAAATGCGTCAAAGCATATTGCAGAAGAAGTATTTAAGTAAAAAAGGAGAGGATAGCCATGTTGATAAAGCTTTTAAGACCATTTAAAAAGTTTGCAGGAAAGTGCATTCGCTTGGCATATAAATTAACCTATCGTTTATTTAAAGTAGATGATAAGCTTGCCATATTTATATCGTTCCATGGTCGTGGCTATTCGGATAATCCTAAAGCTATTTATGAACAGATGAGACAAGATTCAAGATTTGATGGATATCGTTTTATTTGGTTTATAAAGAATCACAAAGAAAAAAAATTACATATTGAGGGAGCTGAAATAAAGGAATATTTCAGCATTCCTTATTTCTATTATTTATCGAAGGCAAAATTATGGGTAGTGAACTGCAAATTACCTACATATATCTTTAAAAAGGAAAATCAGGTTTACCTACAAACATGGCATGGAACACCATTAAAACGATTAGCTCATGATATTGATGTGAGTGAAGATACTACATTTTATCGTTCAGGTGTCAGTTATGAACAGATGTGCCATTCCTATGATGTAGATGTCGCAAGATACAATTATATGATCAGTCCAAATGCATTTTGTACGAAAGTTTTTCAAACATCTTTCCAAATCAATAGAGAAAGATTGATTGAAACAGGATATCCTAGAAATGATTTTATTTCGAATGCGACAAAAGAAGAATGTGATGCAATCAAGAATAAGTATCATTTGCCTATAGATAAAAAAATTGTATTGTATGCACCAACATGGAGAGATAATTCTTATGTTTCTGCAGGATATACTTTTGAATTGAAGGCAAACTTTAGAAAATGGAAAGATATTTTAGGTGAAGATACAATTGTTGTATTTAAACCACACTATCTAATCATTAATACCTTCAAAGATGATCCAGAATTAGATGGATTTTTGTATTCCATTCCTGCTCAAGAAGAAATCAATGAATTGTATGTGATTAGTGATGTATTGATTACGGACTATTCAAGCGTCTTCTTTGATTATGCGATATTGAATAGACCCATCTATTTCTATATGTATGATTTAAAAGAATATGCGACAGACTTAAGAGGATTCTATTTAGATATTCATAAGGACATTCCAGGCGAAATCTATATGGATGAAGAAACAATGTTGATGGATATAAAAAATGAAATTTATGACTATTCTAAATTGAATGATTTTAATCTTTATTTTAATAACCATGAAGATGGAAATGCTTCTAAAAGAGTAGTAGATATTTTATATAAGGCGGTGCAATAAAATGGGATTAAGCAAAATAATCTTAAATGTTGCCTTATGGGTCGTGGATGTTTTAACTTTTTATGTGCATCCTAAAAAGAATCGAATTACTTTTGTTAGTTTAACACAAAGTGAATTGTCAGGTGATTTTAAACTCATCGATAAACAATTACGTCACGAGAATAAGTATGATATTCATTATATATTATTAAAGTTTGAAAAAAATCTATGGGGTGATTTTAAATATTTCTTGAATTGTTTAAAACAGTTAGTTGAAATAAAAAAATCAAGTCTTGTGATTTTAAACGACAATAACTATGTGATTAGTCATATGAAACCAACCAATGTTAAAGTGCTACAAGTTTGGCATGCGTGTGGAGCCGTGAAAAAATTTGGTAATCAAATCAAAAGACAATATCCTGTACGTAATTATGATTATGTTCTATGTAATGCTGAATATTGGAAGGAACCATATTCACAAGCTTTTGGGGTAAATACAAATCAAGTGTTAGTGACTGGAATGCCAAGAATTGATACTTTATTAAATAGAAATGAAAGAGATGAGTTCTTTTTGAAATATCCAGAATTAAAAGATAAGAAATTATGTTTGTATGCACCTACTTT
Source organism: Holdemanella porci (assembly GCF_009696075.1). Classification (GTDB taxonomy): domain Bacteria; phylum Bacillota_I; class Bacilli_A; order Erysipelotrichales; family Erysipelotrichaceae; genus Holdemanella; species Holdemanella porci. The sequence goes on from NZ_VUMR01000003.1 coordinate 69,916, forward strand.
TAGGGGTAACATTATTGATGGTTTTAAAATTCAGTCTTTTGATTTCACAAAAGTAAAAGATTACGTGGTTCTATATAAATTTCATCCATTACTTGGAGATATTCAATGTAATGGTGGAGTGAACATGAACAAGGAAGACTTGTATACATTGATGCAAGTGAGTGATTGTTTGATTTCGGATTATTCAAGCGTAATATTTGATTACTCTTTATTAAATAAACCAATGATTTGTTACATTCCTGATGTAAAAGAATATAAACATAATATTGGATTGAACATTGATTTTGATGATTTTCCAGGACCTGTATGTACAGATGAAGATCAACTCGTCAAGGCGTTAGAATTTAAAGATTATGATTATGATAAATTATCTTATTTCCAAATAAAGTACATGGTATATACGGATGGAAAAAATACAAGTCGAGTCATTGATACAATTAATCAGATTATGGAAGAGGCATAGGTCCTCTTCTTTTTTACATTAATGATGAAAAAAATTACATTTTAACTTGAAAATAAATGTAAATTATCGTATTATACAGTTAACGCATTGATATGGAAGAGTAATTCACTACGTTTTAGCCAAGAGAGATATTGTTTGGTGGAAAATATCGTAAAGCTAGAGAATGAAAATCACCATGGAGCGGCTATAGCGATAATGTAGTTATAGACGTATGTCTTACGATATAAAGACTAGATGTGATAGCATCGATGAGGGCATTCATTAGAATGAATTAGAGTGGTACCGCGGAAGAATAAGATTATTATTACCTTTCGTCTCTGAAGTTGTTAATTAGGCAACAAGAGACGGAAGGTTTTTTTGTTGCAGAAAGGGAGAATTTGAGAATGAAAAAGAAAGAGAACACAAAATTGAATCGATCATGGATGGCTGCATTTTCAGTGGCCACAACCGCATTTGCAGCACACGCAGGCGGAGGATTTGCGACAGGAAATCAGGAAAACACATGGTTTGTTAGTTTAGGGTGGCCAGCTATTGTTGGAGTTGCCGTTGCGATGTTACTTTTAGCTATGACAATTCGTGAAGGTCAGATTATGATGAATTCAAGAGGATTAAAAACGTATAAAGAACTATTTGAATGTTTATATCATCCATTAGACAAATTAGAATTATTATTTGAATTTTTCTTTAATATCATGGTTTTAATGGTTGTTGCATCATGTATCTCTGGTGCAGCCAGTGCATTAACTCAATACTTTGGTTTGAATTATTATCTAGGAACATTTGTGATTGGCCTTGTTGTATTATTCTTAACAATTTTTGGCGTAGATTTGATTCGTAGAGCAAGTACATATATGGGTGTAGTAATTTTAGTTCTAGCTGTTTCTATTTATACAGTAGGTTTATTAAATGGACATAATTTATTAGATGTTATGCGTGTTGATTTTTCAGTACATGGATGGAGTCAACTTCCAAAAGCAGCTTGGAACGGTGTTACTTATTCAGCTTTCCAATGGGTTACAGTACCAGCTATCTTGGTTTGTGGAACAAGTGTTTTAAAAACAAAACAAGATTGTGATCGCTCAATGGCATTAACATTCACATTAAATATGTTAGGATTAGGTCTTGCCGTATTAATGTTACTTTGTTGGCAACACTATTATTTGACGCAGCCAAACGGAACAACTTTACCAACGTTAACAACATTAAAATCATTTGGGGCAAATTGGCTTGTAGCACTATATGGATTGGTATTATTCTTATGTTTGATCTCAAGTGCAGTTTGTGTCATCTTTGGATTTGTGAATCGTTTTGAAAATGTGAAATTCCTTCAAAAAGTTGAAAATGTACCTGTACGTAGAGCTTTAGTTTCTGTATTCATCATGGTAGTTTCTATGGGAATCTCATTTGTAGGACTAACAAACGTTGTTAAGTATGGCTATGGATATTGTGGATATCTAGGTATCGCCATCATCATCGTCCCATTGTTGACAATAGGTTTCTATAAGAATCGTAAATTCATGAAAGAAAATTCACAAGACACAAAAGTTTCTTTTGAAGAAGCATACGAAAAAAATTAGACGGGAAATCAATTTCCCGTCTTTATTTCTTCCATTTTCTCATCAAGTGTCTTACAAATCTGGGCACACTCTAGTAATTCTTTATCAATTTCATCTAAGCGTTCTTTTGATAAGTTCTTCTTATAGCGAATCTTGTGTTCTAGACTTGCCCAGAAATCCATCGCAATGGTTCTAAATTGTACTTCTACCTTAATCCATTTTTTCTCATCTGATAAAAAGATAGGGATTTCTACAATTAGGTGAAGACTACGATATCCATTTTCTTTAGGATTTTGAATATAATCTTTTTTTTCAATCAAGCGCACATCATCTTGGCTAAGAAAAGAGTTGACCAAAGAATAAATGTCTTCTGTAAAAGCGCAGACAACTCGAACACCGGCAATATCAAATAGGTTGTTTTCAATGTTTGGGATGGTTAAAGCAAGATTCTTTTTTTGAAGCTTTTTAAGAATGCTGGATTGCGATTTAATACGCGTATGAATCGATTCAATGGGATTGCGATCATAGAATAGGGAGAATTGTTCGTTAAGAACTTTAAATTTAGTTTCCACTTCCATTAACGCACAATTATAATAGGTCATCATTTGACGATAGGGAAGAGTACTTTCTTCTACAAAATCCGTAAAAGCATCAACTAATTTCAAATTTTCCATAATTACTCCTTGAATGTGACTTCAATCGTATAATCATCTGTATCTGGGATAATGGAAATGATCTCTTTAATACTTTTTTCTGTGTTCTTTTGAGCCGTTTTCAATAATCCCTTTTTCTTGGCTTCAGATAAAGCCTTCTCTTTTTGTTCAAACGCAAAAGCTTTATAATCACTCACACTGATTGGATTAAAAATATTTTTTGTTTCATCATAGACTTCAATACTTGATTCATCGATTGAATTTGAAAGAACAGTTGGCTTATTAACTGTCACATGAATAGTAGAATCGTTGATTTCTACATTTGCCTTAGATAAATCTGTACCCAATTGAATTTCCCCTTCAAATGTTAGTATGAAGTATTTGTTTGTCAAAGGAATGGACCAGCCATTCAGACTTAAAGAATTTTCAAATTTTCCTACTTTCGCATAATGATATTTTGTGGTTACCAAATCACTTGCTTGTTCAATTCGATTCTGAATTAATGTCGATGTGATTTCTGGTTCCGTTTGTTTATTCGCAAAGAACATACCGCCTACAAAGGCAATTAAGATAAAGACAACACCAAATAAAACTTTCTTTAAATTTTTCATAAGTGACCTCCTCATTAAAATTGTATCATAAATGAATAAAGTAAATAAACCGACATACATAGTGTCAAATTATTGCGTATAGTAAAAACACGACGGAAACGATTATATGTTATAATGGATAGCGTGGAGGGTTTTCATGATTAAAGTAGAATTTCAGAAGGCTTGTTTAGAAGCCGGTATCCAATTAAATGAAGAACAAATGAATCAATTTGAAAAATATATGCAGCTTCTTGTTGAATGGAATGAGAAGATGAACTTAACGGCAATCACACAGGAAGAAGAAGTATGGGAGAAACATTTTTATGATTCAATCATGCCGTTTTCAAATATTAAATTTGAAACAATGTGTGATATTGGCTCAGGCGCAGGATTTCCAGGTATCCCTGTAAAAATTGCATTTCCACATGTTCATATGACTTTGGTGGAGCCATTACAAAAGCGTTGTCGTTTTTTAAATGAAGTGAAAACTCAATTGAACTTGGATAATCTCGATATATTAAATGTTCGAGCTGAAGATTTGGCAAAAGAAAAACGTGAATGTTTCGACGTGGTCAGTGCGCGTGCGGTTGCTAAACTATCTATTTTATTAGAACTTTGTGTTCCTTTTGTTAAGATGGATCATACTATGGTGGCTTTAAAAGGTAAGAATGGTCACGAAGAGTTGATCAATGCGCAAAAGGCAATTGATACATTAGGTGTTGAATTGATTGATGAAGAAAAATTTATGATTGAAGAGGATGCAACACGCATTAATTTATATTTTAAAAAGGTAAAACATACGCCAAATAAATATCCTAGAGCGTATGGACAAATCAAGAAAAAACCTTTGGAGGATTGAGTATGGGAAAAGTTATTGCAATTTCGAATCAAAAAGGTGGAGTAGGAAAAACTACGACATCTATAAATTTAGCAAGCGGACTTGCACATGTAGGAAAAAAAGTACTGTTGATTGATTTCGATTCGCAGGGAAATGCCACGCAAGGATTAAATGCGAGTCAAAATAATTCACAAGCTACGATTCACTCTGTATTAATGGAGGGAGTTCCTATTCAGCAGGCTATCGTACCTAAAATGAATCCAAGAATTGATATTGTTCCAGCCAACATTAATTTAGCTGGAGCTGATTTAGATATGGATAAAATGGAAGCCGGCAAAGAAGAATTGTTGAAAAAAGCCATTGCTCCTATTCGAGATCAATATGATTACATTATTATTGATTGTCCACCATCACTTGGACTATTGAATACCAATGCATTGACAGCAGCTGACAGTATTTTGATTCCAGTACAGTGTGAATATTATGCATTGGAAGGAGTTACGCAGTTGTTGATCACAATTCGTCTTGTCCAAAGAACAAGTAACCGAAATTTAAAAATTGAAGGTATTTTATTAACAATGTTTGATATACGTACAAGATTAAGTGTAGAAGTTTCGCAGGATGTGCGTCAAACTTTTGGCAAACTTGTATATCAAAATTCTATTCCGAGAAATGTAAAATTATCGGAAGCACCTAGCCGTGGTATGTCTATTTTTGAATATGATCCAAAAAGTACAGGAGCCAAGGCATATGCTGGTTTAACTGAAGAAGTACTAAAACGTAATTCAAAGGAGGCATAGCTATGGATAACAAAAATAATGCTCGTTTAGGAAAAGGATTGTCCAGTATTTTTGGGCAAGATGTTTCTAAAGTATTAGATGATATTCAAAATGGAGATATGGAAGTTGAAAGACAGGAACAGTCAAAAATTCCTGTGGATGAGATTCGTCCAAATCCATATCAGCCTCGTAAAGTATTTAATGATGAAGCTTTAAAAGAATTAAGTTCATCAATTAAGCAACATGGTGTGTTTACGCCGATTCTAGTTAAAAAAAGCATTCAAGGATATGATTTGATTGCCGGTGAAAGAAGATTAAGAGCTTCAAAACTTGCCGGATTAAAAGATATTCCAGCTATCATTGTTGATTTTGATGATCAGGAAATGATGGAAATTGCTTTGTTAGAGAATATTCAACGTGAAGATCTAAATGTAATAGAAGAAGCAAAAGCGTATGAAAAATTGATTCAACGATTAGGATATACACAAGAACAGTTAGCTCATCGTGTCGGAAAATCACGTGAACATATCACAAATTTATTACGATTGTTAAAACTTCCAGAAGATGTCCAGGAATACGTTGTGAGTAAACAATTAAGTATGGGGCATGTACGAGCTTTACTTGGTCTTAAGACAGAGGCAAGTATGCGTAAAGTTGCTAAACAGGCTATTGATCAAGGTTTGTCTGTTCGTAAAGTAGAACAAATTGTAAAAGATACAAACAATAAAAAAACGATAGAAAAGCCAAAAGAAGATATTTATGTGAAGGCAGCTAAAGAAAAGCTTCAGGAATTCTTCCAAACATCGGTATCTATCAGTAAAAATGCCATTTCTATTCATTATGAAAATAAAGAAGACTTAAATCGAATACTAGAATTATTGAACCTAGTTGAAGAAGAATAAGTCTTCTTTTTTGACAAATGTTCTGTTTTTTGTATAATATTCATTATTCATGGAGATGTAGTAAAAAAATAGCGCCAGGACTAAGTATTTAGTTGACGAGGACCAGACTTATCGAAAGATTCGGCGGGTAGTCTGGAGGTTGATACAACCTTTAACGATGGACAAAACCAATGTGTGAACATTGAACAAAGCCATTTGGTATCCTCCATGATAATAATTTATAGGAGGATTTTTTATAATGTGTGGAATCACAGCGTACGCAGGTAAAGAGAGTGCTTTACCATTTTTATTGCAGGGTTTAGAAAAACTCGAATATCGAGGATACGATTCTGCAGGCGTGACTCTTGTTTCGAATCACCATCTAGAAACGTATAAGGCGAAGGGGCGTCTTACAAATTTAAAGGAATTGTTGAATGAAAAAGAACATCCTGAACATACAGGAATTGGACATACACGTTGGGCAACACATGGTGTTCCAAGTAATATGAATTCACATCCTCATACAAATGAGAGTGAAACAATTTCAATCGTGCACAATGGAATCATTGAAAACTATGCATCAATCAAGGAATGTTTATTAGAACAAGGATATACATTCCAGTCACAGACGGATAGTGAAGTTATCGTTCATATGTTGGATTACTATTATCAAGGCGATATGATGTACGCTTTAAAAAAATGTGTGAAATACCTTCAAGGTAGTTTTGCGCTATGTGTAGTTTGTACAGATTATCCTGACTGCGTTTTTGTCGCAAAAAAAGAAAGTCCAATGATTTTAGGAAAAACAGATACATCTGCATTTTGTGCAAGTGATATTCCAGCTGTGTTAGATTACACAAAAGATATTTGTGCTTTAGAAGATGGACAGATGGCCGTATTAAGACCCGGAAGTATTGTAGTCTATGATTTCTTTGGAGATCCCGTTTCAACAACTTGGATGCATATCTCATATGATGCTTGTGCAGCTCAAAAAGGTGGATATGATACTTTTATGCAGAAGGAAATGCATGAACAACCGTATGTGATCAAAGAAACATTGAGAGCTCATATTGAAAATAATTTGGCTATGCCAGAATTATCTGGTTTAGATGTTTCAAAAATCAATCAAATTTATTATGTTGCGTGTGGAACTGCTTACCATGCGAGTTTATATGCTCAATATTTATTGCGCACATGGATTGATTTACCGATTTACTGCATTAGTGCAAGTGAGTTTAGATATGGAAATTATCGAATTGATGAAAACACTTTATGCATCTTTGTTTCACAATCTGGAGAAACAGCCGATACTTTGGCAGCATTAAAACTTTCGAAAGAAAACAAAGCCCAAACACTATCTGTGACAAATGTGTTAGGTTCTAGTTTAGCTCGATTATCTGATTACGTTTTATATACTTGTGCTGGACCAGAAATTGCGGTCGCAAGTACAAAAGCTTATACAACTCAACTTGTGTTGTTGGCATGTCTATGTTTAAAGTTAGCGTCTTTATTTAATAAGGGTGTGGTATGTAAAAATCATATGATCAATCAGTTGAAACAAATGCCAGATGCAGTTGAACAAATGCTTGCACAAGAAGAAAAAATGGCTGAATTCGCTAAACTATTAACGAATCAAAAAGATGCCTACTTTATTGGTAGACAACTGGATTATTTAAGTGTTTTAGAAGGTGCGTTAAAACTAAAAGAAGTTTCGTATGTGCATGCCGATGCATATATGGCTGGTGAATTGAAACATGGCCCAATCGCATTGATCGAAAAAGATACAGTTGTGATTGCGTTAGCTACACAGCCTAGTGTTGCACAAAAGACAATTTCGAATATTTTAGAAACGGCTGCTCGAGGAGCCAAGGTCATTTTGATTGCTTCACAAAGCCAAAATACGGAAGGCTTTGAGTATGTGATTCGCATTCCAGATGTAGATCCATTACTAAGTTGTATTCCGGCAACAGTTTTATTGCAAGAATTAGCTTACTATGTCGCAAAAGAAAAAGGTTGCGATGTAGATAAACCTCGTAACCTTGCGAAAAGTGTAACTGTAGAATAATTATTCTTTAATTTCAGTGATGATATAGTGAATGGTTTGATCTAAACCATGCTCAGATAAATATTTTAATAAATGATGGATGAGGGCGTCTGTTTCAGGATGAATCAGAATTTTACCTCGTCCATTTTCATAATATTCAAGTGCACTAGAGTCTGTGTACTTTTCTTTTTGATAGATCATACTTGCAGCGACTCGATCACAAAACATTTCAATGACATAGTTTGTAGGCATCTTACATGCATAAATGCCATCTACTCCAAAATCAAGCCAATATTCCCAATGATGTTTGTTTCTTCCTTTATGATGTAACCAACCTAATGAATAGCCTTTTTCTTCTTTCTCAGCATCTATAGGAGAGCGGAATCCTTGATAATAATGAAAACCTGTCTTTAATTCAATATAAGAGTATTTGCTTAAATCATGGAGTAAACCTTGTTTATATAGGTGACAACGAAAACAAAGCCAAGTAACTTTTACTTTGTGCTTGTTGATCGTATGTAAATGAGATAATGCTTTATTCATAAATTCACTTCTTTCTTGCCTATTTTATCATAAATTAAGAAAACCATTCTAGTGTTGGCGTCTAGAATAGTTTCTTTTGTTTATTATTAGGAGAGAGATATGAATAAATGAGGATTGGATTTAAAATTGAACTAAATTTTCATAATTTACATAAAAATCTAGTGTACATAGACAAATGTTTGTGGATGAAATACGAAAAGCCAAATGAAAGCGAATACAAAGAAAACGCTTGATATAAAGACAAAATGCTGTGTTTTGTTCATGAAAAATATACATAAATGTAAATTTGTATGTAAATTTATTTCTTAAACCCTTGAAAACGTGTTTCTAACATAGTATAATTTCATCACACATAGTGAGCAAAACTATAGGAGGAAAGAGAAATGAATAAACAAAGAATTGTTGCTGGTTTAGCATCTGTAGCAATGGCTTCTACTTTAGTAGCATGTTCAGGCGGATCTAGCAGTGACGCCAAAACATTAACAGTATCTGTAAACCAAAGTTTAACAGGACAGTTTACACCTCAATATGCATCAAGTGCTTATGATCAATATGTAGTAAACTTATGCTACGAATCAATGTTAAAGTACAATGCGGATAACGAATTGGAACCAGTATTGGCTAAAGATTTACCAGAAGTAAGTGAAGATGGTTTAACAGTAACTTACAAATTGGAAAAAGGACACAAATTCAGTGATGGAACTGAAGTAACAGCAAAAGACGTTAAATTTACATTCGCAACATTAGCTGACCCAAGCTATGCTGGTCCTAATGGTGGTGGATTGGAAAACCTAGTAGGATATAAAGAATATAATAGCGGAGCTGCTAAAGAATTAACTGGTATTGAAACTCCAGATGATTACACAGTAGTATTCCATTTAGTTTCACCGCAAATCGATGCAGTCTCAACATTTGGGGCAATGGGAATCACTAGTGCTGATCACTACTCAAAATATAAACAAGGTAAAGTAAGTGTTGTAGAAAAGAACCAAGAAGAAACTTGTGGTTCTGGTGCTTACCAATTAAAGAGCTATGATAAAGCAAGTGGAGCTTCATTTGTTCGTAATGAAGAATTCAAACCTGAAAAGGGAAAATACCAAGTAGATCGTATTGTTATGAAGAAAACAGATGTAACTACAGAAGTTTCTGAATTGAAAAAAGGAACAGTTGATTTAATTCCAGAAGTAATTGAAACAAATAAAGTTAGTGAAGCGAGTCAAGATGACAACATGGCATTCAACTACTATACTCGTGGTGCTGTTGGTTTCGTAGCTATGAACGCTAACAATGGAGCTACAGCTGATAAAGCAGTACGTCAAGCATTGATGTATGCGACAGATCGTCAAGGATTCTGTGATTCATACTTCGGATGGGATAAAAAAGCAAGTGACGAAGTTAAAAAAGTTAAAGGTGGATATGTACCAGCTGCGTACTGGAATCCAGCATCAGAAAGCCTTGGTGCCGTTGTTCGTAACGAAGAAACAATCGATGGATTAAATACTTATGCATTTGACATGGATAAAGCGAACCAAGTATTAGATGAAGCTGGTTGGGTTCGTGGTGCTGATGGAATCCGTGAAAAAGACGGACAAAAATTAGAAATCAAATTCTTATTGTCAGAAGGTAACTCAGTACTTGAAACTTTAATTCCTATTGTTAAGAAAACTTGGGGAGATTTAGGTGTTGACTTAAAACAAACTACAGTTGATTTCTCTACATTATTAAGTAACATTCAAGATACTAGTCACGATAGTGAGTGGAATATGTGTTTCTTAGCTACTAGTTTCACAAGTAACCAAGATAGTTCAGCTAATGATTCATATACAAATGTTCCAGCTAACATGGCTGTAAATAACTACTCTCGTATCAATGATCAAGCATTGATTGATCAATTGACAAAAGCTCGTGCTGATTCTGATGAAAAACAATCAAAAGTTGATTATGCTGAAGCTATGAAGATGGCTGCTGATGATGCAGGATACATGCCAGTTTACTCAGGTATGATGTTCAACCTTTACAATAAGAAAGTTGACATGACTGGAACAGGAACATTACGTAACTGGTCTCAATCAATGGATACAATTACTGTAAAATAATTTAAAATTTGCACAAAGGTGTGTTAAAATAGTTGATGTTAAAGGACAAATGTTCATTAACAGAAACATGGCAACGTTAAATAGTCTACATGAAAAACTCGTGGATTGTTTATAAAATTAAGGGCAAGCCGTATTGACTTGCTCTTATATGCATTTAGTGGATAGAAAGGATCGATAACTATGCTAAAGTATGTATTTAAAAGAATTTTAGCGATGATTCCTGTCCTTTTCATCATTTCAATCGTTATTTTCGGTACAGTAAAGGCGATGCCAGGTGATGAGGTAACAGCTTATTTTGGAGCCGGTTCAAAGGTTACACAAGAGCAACGTGATCACGTTCGTGAGTTGTTAGGATTGGATAAATCGTTACCTGAACAATATGTACGTTGGGTTGGACGTATGTGTACAGGAGATTTAGGATCAAGTATTACCCTTAAAAAACCAGTTGGAACTATTATTGGTGACTATGTATGGAATACATTCTATTTGAATGTTGTATCATTAATTGTGGCTTTGATTTTTGCCATTCCAGTTGGAATAAAACAGGCAGTAAAGAAAGGTACAGTGTTTGATAACTTCTGGACTGTATTCTCATTGTTAGGAATAAGTGTTCCAACATTCTTCTTTGCCTTAGTATTAATTTTCTTCGTTGGTTTGCAGATTCCAGGTATGCCTATCAACGGAATGCGTGACACAATGCTATCAAGCTTTGGTTACTCAAGTATTTTCCAAGAAATTGGAGATATTGCTTTACACTCAATTTTACCTGTAATCGTATTGGCGTTTAGTTCATTTGCGTCATTCTCACGTTATGTACGTAACTCTATGGTTGAAGTCATCAATATGGATTATGTTCGTACAGCACGTTCAAAAGGTCTTAAAGAAAAGACTGTTATCTACAAACATGCATTTAAAAATGCACAGATTCCTTTAGTAACATTACTAGGATTATACATTCCATCATTATTCTCAGGAGCCGTAATCTTGGAATCTGTATTTATCTGGCCAGGAATTGGAAAAGTGTTAATTGATGCGATCAACCAACGTGATAACTCTTTAGTAATGGCTTGTTTGATGTTTAGTGCCTTATTGATGTTGTTAGGTAACTTATTGTCTGACGTTTGTTATACGTTAGTTGACCCACGTATCAAGGTAGATGAATAGGAGGGAACTATAGATGGCTAAAAAAGATGCTGTAGTATTAGAATCTGGCGAAAAAATCGAATCTATAGGTCCTTGGACCATAGCATGGCGTAAGTTCAAACAAAACCGTGTTGCCATGGCTGGTTTGATTGTTTTTGTATTAATTGTTGTTGCTGTTATTGTTATACCACTAATGCTTGGATATAGCGTTAATGACTATGATTTATCAAATCCTAATTTAGCTCCAGGTGGAGAACACTTATTGGGTACAGATAAACAAGGTCGTGACTGCTTATTCCGTTTATTCTTAGGTGGACGAATCTCTATCATGGTTGGTATTATTGCTGCTGTTATCACTGTCATCTTAGGATGTACAATTGGTGGTATCTCAGGATATTATGGTGGAAAATTAGATAACATATTAATGCGTTTTGCAGAAATCGTTTATTCATTACCATTTACACCAATGATTATCGCGGTTGCCTCAACTATGTTGTGGGTTCCACAGAGTCAAAAAATGTATACTGTATCATTATTAATTGGTTTATTATCATGGCCAGGACTAGCACGTTTAGTTCGTGGACAGATTTTGACTTTGCGTGAACAAGAATTTATGCAAGCTTGTGAAGCTTTGGGTATTTCAGATTTCTCAAAAATCTTTAAACACTTACTTCCAAACGTTATTTCTTTAGTAATCGTAAATGCTACACTACAAATGGCAAGTGCTATTTTGACTGAGGCTGGTTTATCATTCTTAGGTATGGGTGTGACTGCACCAACTCCTTCTTGGGGTAACTTAATGAACTTAGCACGTGATTCTTACGTGTTCCAAAACTATCCTTGGGAATGGATGCCTGCAGGTTTAATGTGTTTGTTAACTGTAATCTCAATCAACTTAATTGGTGAAGGATTGCGTGATGCATTCGACCCTAAAGAATTACAGTAGTAAGGAGGATACACAATGTCTGTAAATAAAAAAGTAATTAAAGTGGAAGACCTTCGTGTATACTTCCATACAAAAAAAGGTGATTCAAAAGCAGTTGATGGAAACCACTTTACAATGTATGAAAATGAAACACTTGCGATTGTAGGTGAATCAGGTTGTGGTAAATCAGTAACTGCCATGTCTATTTTAGGCTTAGTTAGTGAACCAGGAGAAATTATGCCTGGATCAAAAATCGTATATATGGGAAATGTAGACCGTGATGAAGATGGTTTAAACTTAGCTACAGCTACAGATGAACAAATTCGTCACATTCGTGGTAACGAAATCTCTATGATTTTCCAGGAACCAATGTCAAGTTTGAACCCAGTTATTACAGTTGGGGATCAGATTATGGAAAACATTTTGACGCACGAAGAAGTTTCTAAAGAAGAAGCTAAACAACGTGCAATTGATTTGTTGGCAGAAGTTGGTATTTCTCGTCCAGAAAAAGTTGTTGATAACTATCCATTCCAATTATCAGGTGGTATGTGTCAGCGTGTTATGATTGCGATGGCTTTATCTTGTCATCCAAAATTATTGATTGCCGATGAACCTACAACAGCTTTAGACGTTACAATTCAGGCTCAGATTCTTTCTTTAATGAACAAATTGAAGAATGAAACAGGTACATCTATCATGTTGATCACACACGACTTAGGTGTAGTTGCTCAGGTTGCCGATAACGTTAACGTTATGTATGCAGGTAAAGTTGTTGAAACAGCTCCAGTTGAAGAATTGTTCAGCAACCCTAAACACCCATATACAATTGGATTAATGAATTCAATGCCTTCATTAGCTGAAGAAGGTAAACGTTTAAATACAATTGAAGGTAGTGTACCTAACCCATTGTATTTACCAAAAGGATGCTACTTTGCAGATCGTTGTCCATATGTAACAGATCGTTGTAAAGAAGGTCAACCAGTAGATACAAAAGTTAAATCACGTCACCACGTATGGTGCTTCAAAGTTGAAGAAGAAATGAAACAGGAGGGATAGTCATGGCAGAAAAAAGAAAAATTCTTGAAGTAAAACACTTAAAAAAATACTTCCCTCTAAAAAAAGGAAAATTTAAAGAAGGCGACCCATGTGTTAAGGCCGTAGATGATATTACTTTCGACTTATACGAAGGTGAAACATTAGGTCTAGTAGGTGAATCAGGATGTGGTAAATCTACTTTAGGTCGTACAATCATTCGTCTTTATGAACCAACAAGCGGAGAGGTAATCTTCGAAGGTGAAGATGTAGCAAAAAAATCTCGTAAAGAAATGCGTGCTTTACGTGAAGAAATGCAGTTTATCTTCCAGGATCCATATTCTTCATTGAATCCACGTATGACTGTATTCAATATTTTGGCTGAACCATTGATTGCTCACGGAAAATTCAAACGTGGTCCAGAACTAGATGCATATGTTAAAAACCTAATGGACCGTTGTGGTTTGCCAAGCTACTATTGCTATCGTTATCCTCACCAATTCTCAGGTGGACAAAGACAACGTATTGGTATCGCACGTTCATTAGCGTTAGATCCAAGCTTCATTATTTGTGATGAACCAGTAAGTGCATTGGACGTTTCTATCCAATCACAAATCATCAACTTAATGAAAGATATGCAAGAAGAAAAGAACATTTCTTATATCTTCATTTCACACGACTTGTCAGTTGTAAAACACATTTCTGACCGTGTAGGTGTAATGTATTTAGGTAGTATGATGGAACTTGCAGATAAGAATGAAATTTACTCTAACCCTCAACACCCTTATACAAGAGCGTTGATTGGTGCAATTCCTTTACCAGACCCTACAAAACGTAAAGAAATGCAAGTTATTCAAGGTGAAATTCCAAGTAACGTAAACATTCCTAAGGGATGTAAATTCAACCCTCGTTGCCCATTTGCGAAAGATATTTGTCGTGAACAAGAACCAGCAACAAAAGAGGTTAAGCCAAATCACTTTGTTAAGTGTCACTTTGGAGGTGAATTCTAATGTCTAAACGCCCATCTATGCGTGAGATGTTAGAAAAAAAAGATAAACAAAAAGGTAAAGAAGATCGTCTTGAAAAAGGGGATTTTCTAGCCTTATTAATTGCAGCTAGTAGTACATTCTGGCCAATTTTATTAGGTGCCATTGTTGTTTTAGCGCTATTAATTTTTGGTTGGAATGCCATCTTTGCATAATACGAGAAGCTTTCGGCTTCTCTATTTTTTTAGGAGAAAGATATGAAATTTACAGATTATAAATATGAACATATGGATATTGAAGCTTTGCAGGCACAATTAAAGGCGATTTGTTCAAAATTACAGAATGCAGCTTCTTATGATGATTTTAAAAATGCGTTTATTGAATTGAATGACGTAAATAAATATATCAACACAAATCAGACTCTTGTTGAAGTGCGTCATACAGTAGATACAAGAGATGAATATTATACAAAAGAAAATGACTTTTTAAATGAAATGCTTCCCGTATTAAAGGAAGATATTGTGAATTGTAATAAGGCTGTAATGGAAAGTTCTTTTGTATCTGAATTAAAGAAAGAAGTACCAGAAACATATTTCTTACAAAGAGAAATGGAAGAGAAATCGTTTGATCCAATTATCATTCCTGAAATGCAGGAAGAAAATAAATTAGCTTCTAAATACCAAGCAATCATTGCGAGTGCACAAATTGAGTTTGATGGAGAAACATATACTCTTGCTGCTTTAGAAGTAAAGACAAATGATAAAGACAGAGATACTCGTAAACGTGCAATGCAAGCCTATTGGGGATGGTATGACGAACATGCTAAAGAAATTGGTGAAGTTTATGATCAATTAGTGCATGTGCGTACGCGTATGGCCAAGAAATTAGGATATGAAAACTATATCGAACTTGGTTACTATCGCATGATGCGTTTTGACTACAATAAAAATGATGTAGAAAACTATCGTAAACAAGTATTAGAAGATGTTGTTCCATTAGATAATGAGTTGTATGCTCGTCAACAAAAACGTTTGGGTTATGATACTTTGCATGCTTGGGATGAAAAGTTTGAATTCACTTCAGGAAATCCAGCGCCTAAATATAGTCGTGAAGAATTAGTCAAACGTGCATTAAAGATGTATCAAGAACTAGATCCTAAAACAGGTGAATTCTTTGAATTTATGACAGAAAGAGAATTGCTAGATCTAGATTCAAAGCCTGGTAAAGCAGCTGGTGGATATTGTACATTCATTCCAAATTATCAATCTCCATTCATCTTCGCAAACTTTAATCAGACAAGCCATGATGCTGAAGTACTAACACATGAAGCAGGACATGCTTTCCAAGTATATTCAAGTAAAGATATTTTCCCTATTGATTGTGTATGGCCTACTTATGAATCTTGTGAAATCCACTCTATGTCTATGGAATTTTTTACATATCCATGGATGAAATCTTTCTTTGAAGAAGATGTAGATAAATATTACTTCAATCATTTGTCAGGAGCGGTTAAGTTCTTGCCTTATGGAGTTTTAGTGGATCACTTCCAGCATGAAGTATATGAAAAACCAGAAATGTCTTGTGAAGAAAGATTGGCTACTTGGAGAAAGTTGGAAAAACAATATTTGCCTCATAAAAACTATGAAGGTATTGATATTCTAGAAAAAGGTGGATGGTGGATGCGTCAGCTTCACATTTTCATGGATCCATTCTATTATATTGATTACACATTAGCTCAAGTATGCGCGCTGCAGTTCTGGGCTCGTATTCAAAAGAATGACAAAAAGGCTTTTGAAGACTATAAACACATTTGTAAGATTGGTGGAACATTGCCGTTCAGAAAAATTGTAAAAGAAGCAGGATTAAAGGTTCCTTTCGAATCTGGATGCTTAAAAGATACTGTTCAATTGGTTCGCGAATGGTTTGAAAAAGCAGATGATTCAATTTTAAAAAAACATCTTGCGATTTGAAAAAAGGCTTGCTATAATTGTATAGCACTTACTTTGGGTCAATATGACTTAAGGCGGAAGGAGGATACATCGATATGAAACAAGGAATTCATCCTAATTATCATAAAGTTAAATGTATCTGTACATCTTGTGGTGCAGAATTCGAAACAGGTAGTACAATCAAAGGTGATGAATTACGTGTAGATACTTGCAGTAACTGCCACCCATTCTTCACAGGTCGTCAACGTTTCGCTGCTGCTCAGGGACGTATTGAGAAATTTAACAAGAAATATGGTTTGAAGTAGAAATATAATGACAGTGTCAGAAATGGCACTGTTTTTTTTAATTTGGTTATAAAAAAACGCTATTAAAAAATTAAATATCCTTTAAAATAGGCGTTTAAAGCTTGCTTGGTTATATTAAAATGATTGAATGTACACAAGAAATAACTGTGGTATTTGAAAACTTCTATTGCTACGTTTATAATAAAGACAATGAATTAAAAATAGAGAGGTGTATTAAAGTGAAAAGAGCTAAAAGAATGGATGTATTTCAATCTTCTATATTTACAGAATTGAAAAATATGAAGCTGGATTATACACAAAGAACAGGAAATGAAACAATTGATTTTTCAGTTGGATCGCCAAATATTGCGCCTGAACCATCTATTATGAAGGTACTGCAAGAATCAATTATGGTTCCAGAAAACTATAAGTATGCGATCAATGAATTACCTGAAATGAAATCAGCAATCCACGATTGGTATAAGAACCGTTATAATGTAGAGCTAACATATGATGAAATGATCTGTCTACAAGGATCTCAAGAAGCTTTAAGTACATTGTTTTTAGCTATGTGTGATCCAGGTGATATTGTGTTGGTGCCAGATCCTTATTATCCAATTTTTAGTGATGGACCAAAGATTGCAGGGGCTAAAGTTGAATATATGCCTTTGTTGCAAGAGAATAACTATGTCATTCAATTGGATCAAATTGATGAAGAAATTGCGAAAAAAGCGAAGATGATGATTGTATCTTATCCAAACAATCCAACTTGTGCTATAGCACCAGATTCATTCTATGAAGAGTTGATTCAGTTTGCAAAGAAATATGATATTGTAGTTTTACACGATAATGCATATAGTGAACTTGTATTCGATGGTAAAGTAGGAAAGAGCTTCTTATCTTTTGAAGGAGCTAAAGAAATAGGAATTGAATTGAATTCTTTCTCGAAAACATATGGAATGGCCGGTGCAAGACTTGGTGTATGTGTTGGTAATAAAGAAGTGATTGATTGTTACAATACTCTTAAATCAAATATGGATTATGGAATCTTCTTACCTATACAATATGCAGGTATTGAAGCACTAAGACATGGAGGCGCAAGTATTCACTCAACTTGTCAGGCTTATCAAGATCGAAGAGATGCTCTATGTGAAGCATTCGATGAAGTAGGATGGCATATTAATAAGAGTCCTGCAACAATGTTCGCATGGGCAAGAATTCCAGATCAATATGAAGATTCATATGCCTTCACAAAAGATTTGATGGAAAAAACAGGTGTTGTCGTTACACCTGGCCAGGCTTTTGGCGTTCATGGTACTAGATATGTGCGTTTAGCTCTTGTTCAAGATATTGAGGATATCCAAAAAGCGGCAGAAAGAATAAAAAAATCTGAAATTTTTAAGTAAAGTGCAAAAATTTGCACTTTTTTTTCGTATAAGAGTATATGAAGTGTAATCGATGTCAAAATGAAGATCCTAAATTATTTGCGTATGATCATGGAGTTTATTATTGTCGTAAATGCATTGATTTTTCTAGGTTGGAGGTTAATGAAAAAATAAATCCTGTTAAATTGAAGCATAGAACGTGGAAGGGTAAACCTAAACTTGATTATGAACTTACTGCTTCGCAAAAATGTGCAAGTCACGAAGTATATCAATATTTAAGTAAAGGAAAAGACGTAATACTTTACGCCAGTACAGGTGCCAGGCAAAACAGAAATTTGTTTTGAAAGTATCTGTGGATATTTAGCACAAGGAAAGAAAGTAGGGTTTGCAATCAGTCGAAGACAGGTTGTTCTTGAAATCGCAAATCGTTTGCGGAGAGCGTTTCCTGAATTAAGTGTATGTGAAGTGGCTCAAGGATATACCCAAGTTACAGATGCAGACCTTATTGTATGTACTACACACCAGTTGTATCGTTATCCATATGCCTTTGATTTATTAATTTTAGATGAGTTAGATGCCTTTCCTTTTGTGGGCAACGAAGTACTTCAGGCCATAGCGAATCAGGCGTGTGTAGGACAAAAACTAATGTTGAGTGCAACACCAGACAAAGAGAGTATGGAACTTGTGAAACAAAAGAAAATAGAGCTTGTGTGTTTGTTTGAAAGGCCACATAAACACCCATTGATTGTGCCTAAAGTGATACAGGTATCTATTTTAATTCAAGTATGGATTGTAATTTATTTGTGCGTAAAATTCCAAAAAGAGGGAAAACAAACATTGGTTTTTGTCCCTCGAAAAAATGATGGAAAGTGGATGAAGATGATTCTAAATGTATTCGTAAAGACAGATTTTATTCATTCTTCTACACAAAATAAAGATAAAATTTTAGATTGCTTTCGTAATAAAGAATTGAGTGCACTAGTTTGTACCACACTATTAGAAAGAGGAATCACGATTCCAAGCGTTCAAGTTGTTGTTTTTAAAGGAGATCATTCAGTCTTTACCACGGCCAGTCTTATTCAGATTTTTGGGCGTGTGGGACGAAGTTTTAAAGATCCAGAGGGAAAGGGTGTGTGTTTATGTCAAGCTTCAAGCGAATCTATCAAAGATTGTGTGAGTCAAATTACGAAGATGAACGATACTGTTTATGTTGCCACAAAAAAATGAGTGAAATTCGCAATTTTGAGATTTTCTTTTATAATGATCTTTTGATATGTCCAGATTGTTCAAAAAATTTCAAGCTACATAAACAAGTCTATAATATAGATGGTATTCCTTTATATGTTCTCTATGAGTATGATGAGTTTTTAGAGAGGTTGTTTTTTCAATATAAGGAACAAAGGGATGTTGTATTAAAAGATATTTTTTTGTGTGAACACTTATATTTAAAGAAAACTTTTAAAAAATATTGTGTCTGTACTTTATGTAGTAGTGATGCAAAACGTATGGAAAGGGGATTTGAACCAGCTATTGAAATGTATTCGTCGTTAGATATTTTTGTTCATTCTCCTTTCTACAAAAAGAAGGATATAAAGCAGTCTTCAGCTACAAAATTGCAAAGATCACAAATTAAGAATGTATTGAGCTTGAAACAATTGTATCCATTGCCTAAAAAGAAAATATTGTTGGTGGATGATGTTTGTACAACTGGAAGTACACTATTGGCCGCAAAGCAGTTGATTCATCCGGACTGCATGTTTGTTTTAGCGGCACATCCACTTTGGATTTTGGCAAATCAAGAAAACATAGTGGTCAAATCAAAGGGGTTTTGGTAAAATAGTCTAGAAGGGGCGATAGAAGCTATGGATAAGAAAAGAAAGAATGAGAATGATGAGATTTCTCAATTATTAGATTCATTTCAAACAAACGAGGAAGATACGTTAGAACAAAAAATGGATCAATTCACAAAGAATCAAACTCGTAGTCGAGTAGAAAAACATAAACCTGAACCGGAAATTCCGTTTCAAGCAAAAAAAGAGGAACCTTCACTAGGAGATACGTTTGTGGTTGGATCAAAGGATTTATATGAGCCAAAAGAAGATCTTTCTGCAACACGTACAGTAATGTGGAATGCGGATGATTTAAAACAGGAAGCAGATTCTACAAATCAAACTGTTGTGATTGATGATGATGAAATTCAGTCTTTGTTAGAGGAGGGTAAGGGTCCTCAATTAAAAAGAGAAGTAATCAACAAGAAAAAAGAGCCAAGCAAAAAGAAATCAGCACCAAAAAAGAGCCATTCTAAAACTGGAATGTATGTTGCCTTAGGTGTTGTAGGTGTATTGTTGGTTTCATTATTGATATTTGGTGGTATGAAACTAATGACTGGTGGATTGTCTAGTTCTGATGAAAAAACATCGGAGGTTCAAAAGAAGAATTACCAGGAATTATTAGATTTTGCAAACAACTATGATGATTTATCTTCAAGTGACCAAAAGAAAATTATTGATTTTGAAAGTAAATATAACAGTTTAACGCGTAAACAAAGAGAAAAGATTGATGAAATCTTAGAAGAGGCTACCGGTAAAACTTTCAATGAATTACTTGCGAGTGCAAATAAGAAGACAAGTACGAAAAAAGACAACAACAACACTGAAATTGCTGAAAAGAAAGCGCAGTTGAAACAAAAAATCAATGATCTTAAAAAGCAGTTGTTGAGTGCACAATCAGAATTAGAAAATGCACAAAAGGCACAATCTGATGCTCAAAGTGATGTCGATTCATTACAGTCTCAGATTGATTCTGCAGGTGGTGGTGTAAGCGATGCTCAAAGTGCTGTAATTAGTGCACAAGCGGATTACGATAATGCACAAAGTGCGCTACAGGCATGTGAGAATCGTCGTAGTGAATTGGAGCAAATTCCAAATAGCCAATTAACGCAAGATCAATATACAGAGTTACAGCAATTATATGCTGAACATCAGGGATTGGTTGATAATGTAAACACAACAAAATCGGCTTTGGCTAATGCAAAATCGGCATTAAGTGCAGCACAAAAGAATTCGGATACTTCTTCTTTACAGAATAAGTTAAAATCAGCAAAGACGAAATTGGATAGTGCAAATTCAGATGTAACAGATGCACAGTCAAAAATAGATTCATTGAATTCTCAAATCAATGATTATCAAAATCAATTGAATCAATTAGATTAGACAATACAAAATGTATTGTCTCAGACTGTTGACAAAGTGACTGTCGACAGTCTTTTTAAAATCTGATAAAATATCTGTGGCAGAAACGTACTTCATAAACCCAAAAATAGTCGACGTTTCTGCCATTTATTATGCCAAAAATGATATAATTATAGAGGGTTTATGGAGGATATCACAATGGCTATGACTAACAGAA
>NZ_VUMR01000030.1 GCF_009696075.1 Holdemanella porci
TAAATATTTTGAAGTTCTTGTCATAAGTGTAGTCTCTCTTTCGTTTACACCTATACAATAAATCTTAAATAGACATCATTAATGTCAGTTATATTAACAAATCACCAATGTATCTGTTAAGCCAAAAATAATTTAGATTATTAAGGAGCAATGTTAAAAAAACTTTACTCCTTTTTTATTTGTTTTCATGATAAAATGGCAAAAAGAGGTTGATTTTATGGAACGAGTCTTAATTGTTGAAGACGATGAAAATATTCGTCAATTATTAAAATTAACATTGGCTAGTTTTAATTATGAACTAGTTGATTTTGAAAATGGAAAAGATGCATATGATTATCTACAAAACAATAAAGTAGATTTAGCCATATTAGATTTGATGTTACCAGGCATGAATGGATATGATATATTAAAATTTATTCGTTCAAAGGCAACGCTTAAAGATTTACCTGTTATTATCTTAAGTGCAAAAGATAAAGAGCTTGATAAAATCATGGGGCTTGATTTAGGAGCGGATGATTATTTGACAAAGCCATTTAGTGTGTTAGAACTTGCTGCTCGTATTCGTTCATTACTTCGTAGAAGTAAAAAGGATGAACGATTGATTCAAATACATGGCTTATGTATTGATTTAGATAAAAGAACGGTGACAATTCATGAAGAACCGGTTGAATTGACATTCAAAGAATTTGAATTGTTGAAATATTTAGCTAAAAATGAAGGTAGAGCTGTATCACGAGAAGAGTTGATCAATCAGATTTGGGGATATGATTTTATTGGAGAAAGTAGAACACTGGATGTACATATTAACTCATTGCGTAAGAAGATGGGAAATGAATATGCACATTGGATACAATCTGTAAGACAGGTTGGATATCGTTTTGTTGTTGAGGATAACAATGCATAAGAAGATTGTTCATTCGTTTTTAATAACTTTTTTGATCACATTTATCTTGGGCTTTGGTTTACTTTACGTGAGTTTATATAAAGCATCTATTTCTCAAGATCGACAATATTTAATGAATACAGTTAAATTGGTGAAAAATTTAGAAATCGATGATTTAAATACGACTCGTTTGGGTGATACTTTTAAATCGGAAGATATTCGTATCACAATTATTAAGCGAAACGGAAAAGTTTTATATGATAACTATAAAAATAGAATTCGTGAAAAACACCTGCAGCGTGAAGAGGTAAAACAAGCTATTGCTCAAGGTACAGGGACATGTATTCGTCATTCAGATACAATGCAACGTTCTTATTTGTATGTAGCTGACTATGAGGAAGATAATCAAACAATTGTTCGTTTAGCTATGCCATTTGATGGGTTGAGCCAATCTATTTCGATATTATTAGCACCATTTTTATTTAGTATTGCCGTATCTTTTATGGTGGTATTTGTTTTGTCTAAAAAAATGGCCAATGAAATTGTAGAACCTTTTAAAGATATCACAAATATAATTAATTCAACAGATATTTCAAAAGAAGTACTATCGTTTCATAAATATAATTATCCCGAACTTTATGGAATCACAGATGCATTGACGAATATGTCCGAAGAAAATAAAAAGTATTTAGAAAGACTGGAAAAAGAAAAAAAGGTTCGCCAGGAATTTTTCAGTAATGCGAGTCATGAATTAAAAACACCACTCACTTCTATACGTGGATATACAGAATTGATTCGTTCGCATACAATTCAGGATAGTGCTCAAATCGATACATGTTTAGATTGTGTTTTAAAAGAGAGCGACCACATGACGCAATTGATCAATGATATTTTAACGATTTCAAAATTAGAAACAGAAGAGATGCAAGTCACATATTCGCATATTCAAGTAAAGAAATTGTTGGATTCTGTTGTCGAGACTTTAAAACCACAAATTGAAGCGATGCATTTAAATGTTTATGTGAATGCGACAGAGTTTACAGTTTTTGCGAGTTTAGATCATATTAAAGGTATCTTCTATAATTTAATTTCGAACGCAATTAAGTACAATAAACAAAATGGACGTATAGATGTTGTTCTAAAGAAAAATCAAAAAAATATGTATTTTAGTGTGGAAGATACAGGTGTGGGAATTGCGCAAGAAGATCAGAGTCGAATCTTTCAAAGATTTTATCGTGTGGATAAACAACGCTCAAAAACAATTCCAGGTACAGGTTTAGGTTTGTCGATTGTAAAACATGTTGTCTATTATTATCAAGGCAAAATTCATTTAACTTCAAAGGAAGATGTGGGAACTAAAATCACGGTTGAATTGCCTATTATTGTAAAAGAAAACCCAGAGAATTAGTCTCTGGGTTTTTGTGCATATTCTTGTTTTGATAGTAAAACACGGATTGCGAATACAAATAGAATAACCAATCGAATGATATCTATGATGATAAAGAAGATAAATACACGAATTGAATATTCCTGTGATTTATAGTAGTTCATAAAGGTTGGTAAATAAACTAAAATACGAATAAATTCACCTATCATACAACAGGCGATAATCTTCTTTGTCGCCTTTTGATTGTAGTACATATAGAATAATGGAATGGTCCAAATAAAAGCAGTAAAAATACACAACATAAAGATGTCTTTTGTCGCAAATACTTTTTGCATATCCAAACTTGCAAATAGATTTGAAAAGATTTGGATTAGAATTGGAAATAAAATTAATTCACCATAAATAATAATGCCTAAACGAACGGATAGTTGGGGCAAAGTCATAGGGGCTTTTTCTACTATATATTCATCTTCTTCATCTTGTTCAGTTTGTTCGAATTTATTTTCGTATCTATCTTTGATTTTTTCATAATCTGCATTCTTTGTTTGTTTAGCTACCCAATCATCGTCTTCATCGTCCAATTCGATTGTGTGATCAAAATAAATCTTACACCAACGATTGTTTCTTAAGTATCCACCAATTTGGCAAAGTACAATGGTTTTTAAAAGCATACAAGCAACAAGGACAAAGAATGGTAAGATAGTTGTAAGGTTTGACAACAATAATTTGATTGGAAAGTATATAATCAAAAAACTGATCGCAATATCTATCCAATATAGAATACGAAACCATTTTTTACCAGTTGAAAGAAGAATAAATGTGATGCCATATAAAAGAATCTGTCCGATTCCTAATTTGATCAACATAGAGCGGAAAGCTGGATCATCTACTTTCAAGAATTCTATGTTTGAGAAAAGATATGCCATGGCTAAAAAATAAACGCAAAGTACAAAAAAATTAAGAATAAGATGTATAGTGATTTTATGTTTTGATTTTTGGTATAGGATTAGGTTTTCTTCTTGTTTAGAATACATATATGACCTACTTTCTATTAGAAATGATTGATTCATTTCTCTTTATACATTCTATCACAGAACGTAGAAACTAATAAAATACATTGTCAATATTTTAACAATGGATTAATATATCAAAGGAGGGATATCAAACATGGAATTAAAAACAATTCGAATTCAACGTGTGGTTGAACAACAAAATTTGGCTTCCGTTATGAAGAGTGGATCATTGGATGTTTTAGCTACACCGCAAATGATCGCATGGATGGAAGAGGCTGCATGTCTATGCCTAGAATTAGAAGAAGGTAAGACAAGTGTTGGCATCAGTATGAATGTGTCTCATGATATGGCAAGTCCATTAGGGGCAACAATCACAATTGAGGCTAAGATGGTTAATGTAGATGGTCGCAAAATTGATTATGAAGTACAAGCGTTCCAAGATGGTAAATCAATTGGAAAAGGTGTACACAGTCGTTTTGTGGTTGATGCACAAAAATTTATCGATAAAACATACAAGAAATAAAAAAAGAAACCCATGTTAATATGCATGGGTTTTAAAATCCGCTTTTGATTCTATCTATATCTTTCTTATTGCCACTAGCTAACCAAACCATATAATCCGGATAATTTGTGTCTTTAAGTGCTTTTATTTCTTGTTTTACACCATCTGCATCTATATTATATCCCTGAATCCATGTCCGGTATTTAGCGGGATATTTGATACTTTTTAATTGTTCATCACTGATCTTAGTGAATGCATATAAAGTATCGTATGGCTTTTCAACAGGATCATCAATGTTAAAGCTTCCATTTGAAAAGTGATCTAAATAAGGCATAGGACAAATGATATCAACAACATTGGCGATAGCTGGAAGAAATTGTCCAATATCTTGATCATCGCAAGCTACAATAGGCCACGCGAACATATCGGCTGCAACATAAACGTGTTTTGGGGATAATTCTTCTTTTGCGTATTGAAGAAAACCTTGGATGGCGGCTACTTTACTTTCTTTATATGTATTGTGAAAGTTTAGTTTTGAATGTGCGCTTGCCGTTCCATCAGGAAAGCGAACGTAATCAAATTGAATTTCATTAAAGCCTAGGTCAGCACACTCTTTGGCAAGTTCCACATTATACATCCATGCTTTTCTAGAATAGGCACTAGGCCAGTATTGATCGTTGTAGACAACTAAATTGCCATTATGATCTGTTAATGATTCTTTTGGGTTTTCCATCGCAAAAACAGCATCTTTAAAAGTAACGATACGACTTACACAATAGAATCCCTTCTTTTTGTATTCTTTAATGATTTTTGTTAAGTCTTTTTTTGAAATCATCGTATTATTTGTTGCTTGACTAGGATCTGATAAATAATCCTTACATACATCACTCGCATATAAAACTGAGCCTTCATCATTCTTAGTTTCGACAATAATCGTATTGATGTTCTTTAACTTTTCAATATATTTTTGATTGTTGATGAAATTGTCCATTGATACGTGGACGGACTTAACATGTTTAGGCATCGAATTTTCTTTATATATTTCTTTTTTGATAGGCTTGTAGTCAATTTGTGATGCATAGGCATCTTTAGAATATCCATCTTTGTAGTAATCATCCCAATATGTCGAATAAGATATGGCTTGATCATACTTTTTTAATGCTAATTTTCTTGATGATTCTACATATGCACCACTTAAGTAATAGGTTTTGTTCTGCTTTTTGACTTTGTACCAACGCATTTGGCCTGTGTCTTTATCCCAGTCTTTTTGATCGATGGATTCTACTCTTACTTTTTCACCTTTCTTGACAATCACTTTACTTAGTTTTCCACCTTTTTCTTCTCTTAAGTTTACCAGTCTTCGACAATAAACATAATCTAAGTGAGTAGCTTCATCAAAACTATTTGCGAGATTTGAATTCTTAACTTTTAGTTTATCGTGATTGTATATGATAATGCTTGAATGTTCTTGTTTTTGATGAACTTTTACTTTTGTACCTTTAGGAATTTTAATTTTTTCAATAACAGCTTCACCATCTTCTAAATGTGCTTTTTCTACCGTTAGCTTATTGGTATTGCATTTAATATATTGAGTAGGGTGGAGTGAGTTTGCGGCTAGGGCAAGTAAAAATAAAAATGCCACGATTATCATTGGAAGAATGAACATTTGTTTACTTTTCATGTAATCACCAATAGAATCGTAGCATAATTCATATAATTGTCAATTTTCAAAGCGCTTTTTGGGATGATTTCCATCGAATCAGACCAATGTTTAATAGAATTAGGGATAAAGCACCGCAAGTATCAATGCATATGTCTGTAATCTGTGGGCTTCTTCCTGAGACAAAAGATTGATGCCATTCATCACTGCAAGCATATAGAATGCATGTGACCAAAGCGTATAGTGCATAGTGTTTCACACCATACTTCCTATACATATTGAAAGTGTTGAAGCCAAGCATGGCATAAATTGTAAAATGTGCGAGTTTACGAACGATATGCATTGAGAATGGTAAAAATTGTAAAAACCAGGCACTTGTTTGTGTGGATTGTTCTGCATTTTGACTGGAAAAATAAAAGATCAGTAGCATGTTGCAGATTGTAATAATGGTAAAAATGTGTTTTTTCAATTCGAAAACTCCTTTTGTTGAATAAATAAAGCGTGGTCCGCCTTTTTGTAGTCGGATTCTTTGAAAGAGTGGCGAACATAAACAAAATGATAATCGAAAGTGTTGGACATGTCAAAATCATCTAAAATAATATAACTTGTCACATTGTTTTCAATAATAAATTCTTGAATAGCTTTTGTGCGTGGATTAATCAAAGTGGTAACGGATTTAACATATTTTCCCAAATCAAAGATGTCAAACATGGCCTGAAGTTGTTCTAATGAATAGACTATTCTCCATGAGCTTGTGATGATGATTTGAGCATCATATTTTTCAATGAGCTGCTTCAAAAGTTGAATACTTTCTTTTGAAAAACAATAATAAACTTGATTGACTAAATATACGTTTAGTGTGGCAATTTTTGGGTGGTTCAATTTTTTTGCCAGGACATCTGGTAAATTGTAATCGAGACAATAGGAATTCTTTTTACGACTCGGATTGATTACTCCATCGATATCTAAAAATATACATGGTTTCATATGTGTTTCTCCTCTTAATATGATAGTCAAAATTGTACTCAAGTTCAAATGTTGATATAATTTGTAAAAAGGATGTGTGATTATGGAAAATAAAATTGTTCTTGTGACAGGAATGTCAGGGGCCGGAAAATCAAGTGCAATGAATGCTCTAGAAGATTTGGGCTATTATTGTATGGATAATTTTCCTAAGGAATTGTTGGAAAATTTAGAAGACTTACTAAGAAAAGATGAGTCTCATTATAAAAATGTAGCTCTTAGTGTGAGTGCTATTGATTACCAGGCTTTTGTGAGCTACTTTGAAAATATTAACCGCGATCTTCAAATCTTGTTTTTAGATTGCAGCGATGAAGAATTGTTGTTACGTTATCGCTTTACAAGAAGACAACATCCAATGATTGTAAATCATTTGGCTACAACATTAGAAGATGCGATTGAAGTAGAGCGCGATTTTTTGGATCATCTACAAGAGAATTCACAGAATACGATTCATATTGATACGACAAAATTAAGTACTTCTGCTTTGGCAAGTCGTGTTTTACATCGTTTCAAAAGTGCACAAAGAAGCGTGTTTACAGTCACATTCCAATCTTTTGGATTTAAACATGGAGTACCATTAGATGCAGATATGGTCATTGATGTTCGTTTCTTGCCAAACCCATTTTATGATCCATTGCTTCGAGATAAAACAGGAAATCAAAAAGAAGTATATGACTATGTAATGGATAAACCAGAAACACAAGAGTTTATTTTGAAACTAAAGGATTATTGTGATTTTGTGTTCTCACAATATGAGAAACAGAACAAGTCTCATATGATTGTTGCGATTGGATGTACAGGTGGTCAACATCGCTCGGTTTCGATTTGTAACTGGTTGTATGATGAATATAAAGATATATATCGTTGTTTTAAATCGCACCGTGATATTGGAGTTGACGAAGAATGAAAAAAATAGTCGTAATTGGTGGGGGTACAGGTCTTTCAAGCATGTTAAAGGGTATGAAACGTTTGGAAGATGTTGATTTAACGGCCATTGTTACAGTAGCCGATGATGGTGGCAGTACCGGAAGAATACGTGATATATACAATATTCCTGCAGTTGGAGATATTCGTCATGTTTTATGTGCTATGGCTGATGAAGAAGATGAAGGCTTTTTCTCTGATTTGCTGAATTATCGTTTTGAAGGAAGCGAAGATGTGGGTGGTCATAATTTAGGAAACTTGATTTTCTTGGCAATGATCAATACTACAGGCTCATTTATGGGAGCTATTGAATCAATTTCAAGAGTATTAAATGTGAAGGGGAATATTCTTCCTAGTACATTGGATGTTGTTACATTATATGCAATGATGAAAGATGGTACGCTGGTTCGTGGAGAAAAAAATATCCCAACGGTATACAACAGTATCGATCATGTTTTTTATCAGAAGTATGTGCATGCATATAAACCGGCCATTGAAGCTATTAAAAATGCCGATTTGATTATTTATGGAATTGGATCTTTATATACTTCAATTATGCCGAATCTAATAATTTCGGATATCTCGAAAGCTATTGAAAAGAACCCTTGCAAGAAAATCTATTTTTGTAATGCCATGTCTCAGCCTGGAGAAACAGATGGATATACGGTTCAGGATCATATTAATGCAATTGAAAAACATTCATTTAAACATCCAGTAGATTTAGTGGTGGTTAACCAGTCGATGTTACCTAAAGAAGTTTTAGACATGTATGCTTCACAAAATAGTTATCCAATTTGTATTGGAAATGAAGCAACAGACTATGCTATTATACAAAGAGATTTGTTGGCATTGGATACAAAAGGTCGTATTCGTCATAATCCAATGGCTGTCAAAGAAGTTGTAGAAGAATTGATCAAGGGGGTATAGACTTGTCCTTTACATCTGAAATTAAAAAAGAAATTTGTAAAGAAGAAATCGATGCTCAAATGATGAAGGCACAATTATGTGCCCTTTTTCAAATGCGAGCAAGTTTACATATGAATTGGCAAGGCATGTATTTGTCGTTTCAAACTGAAAATGCAACAATTGCCAAACATGTTTTTCAAATCATGAAAACGTTATATGATGTCGATCCTCGTCTTTCTGTGTTGAAAAAAATGCAGTTGAAGAAAAATAACATTTATCGTATTCAAGTGTTTGATAAGGCTCAAGAAATATTGGAAGATCTTCAGATTTTAACTGATTCAGGTTTGCGTTATACACCAAGCGTAAAAATGGTTCGTTCTGAAAAGATGGCTAGAGCTTATTTGCAAGGGTGTTTTTTGGCTAGTGGCAGTATCAACTCACCAAAATCGAGTAATTATCATTTAGAAATGTCGAGTCAGGAAAAAGATTTAGCGTTAAGTGTTCAAAAATTAATGCAGCGTTTTTATTTGCCGGCAAAAGTCATCGAAAGAAAAAGCGTTTATGTGGTATATATAAAAGCTGGAGATAAAATTGCAGACTTCTTGCGTTTATGTAATGCTTCGAATGCGTTGTTTGAATTTGAGGATTCTAGAATTCAAAGAGATTTCTATAATCAGATCACGCGCCTCGATAATTGTGAAGTTGCCAATGAGGTAAAGAGTTTAAAGGCTGCCAAATCGCAGTTAGAGGCTATTGAATTTTTGGAGCGTCATGCTAAAAATATTGTGATTCCAGAAAAAATTATGCATGCGATGCAAATTCGCAAGATGTATCCGGAGGCCAATCTAAATGAATTGTGTTTAGAGTGTAAAAATGAATTTGGTGAAGATATTTCAAAATCTGGAATGAAGCATCGCTTAGCGAAAGTGAAGCAGATGGCTTCAGAATTAAAGGAGGAATTGGATGCTTAAAAAAATAGGAATTATAAGCTTATCATTCTTATTGTGTGCATGTTCCTTGGGGGTTCAATTAAAAAAATCGATGTTCACGATTGAACTTGGAAAAGATATTTATGCCAATCCAACTTTATATTTAAAGAATGCGACTTTTTCATCTCGTTTAAAAGTTGTTTCAAAAAGTGTTGGGGTAGATAAGAAAAATAATCGCTTTATGACATCTGGAATGGATTATTTGGTTGTTGGTGAATATGACTTTGCGATTGTGGATGGGAGTAAAGAGTATCCTTTTGTGATAAAAGTTAAAGATACAACAGCTCCAGTATGTGCAAGTGAAGTGGGTCAAATCACAATTGGGGTTGGACAGAATGTTGATTGGAATTCCTACTTTCATGCGACAGATCTATCGGGAGTTACTTTTGAAGCCAATGTTGATACGTCCACGGCATCAACACAGGATGTACAAGTAAAAATCAGTGATCGTTTTGGAAATTCAGTCACGAAAAATGTAAGTGTGGTCGTTCAATAATGAAAAAGGCAGATAAAATTCTGATAGTATGCATTATGATCGTAGCGGTAGTACTATGTGTTCCTTTGTTTTTTAGTAAAAATGAAAATGTGTATGCGAGTGTATATGTTAAGGAAAAACAAGTTTTACGTATAGATTTATCAAAAGATAAAACGTATGTCGTAAATGGAAAGCTTGGAAAAGTGCATATTAAGGTTAAACAGAAAAAAGTGCGCGTTACACAAGAAAAGAGTCCACATCATTATTGTTCGAAACAAGGCTATGTTTCGGATGCCAATGTTCCCATTGTATGTTTGCCCAATGAGACAGTGGTAAAAATTGAAAAAGAAGCCAGTCAGGATACGGTGATACAATGAGGGTCAAGAAAAGTGTAATTTTAGCTTTCTTGGTTGCGGTCGGTATATTGTTGCAGCTTTTAGAAAGTTTTGTAGGTATATTTATGATTGTTCCTGGATATAAGATTGGCTTGGCAAATATTGCTGGCTTATTTGCACTTTATATGTATGATGAAAAATCATTGGCTTATGTATCGTTGCTTCGTATCATTTTATCGAGCTTGATGCAGGGAATGTTATTTTCTGTTTCGTTTTGGCTTTCGTTAAGCGGTGGTATTTTGGCTTGTATTGCGATGATCTTAGCGTATCGAAGTAAGGTGTTTTCGATTTATGGCGTAAGTATACTTGGGGCAAGCTTTCATAATATAGGACAAGTGATCGCAATTACTTGGATTTACCAACAGTATTTTATGCAGTTGTTTTTACCAATTCTTTTGGCATTGTCCATTGTGAGTGGTATATTAATAGCAGTAGTATGTAGAAAGGTCTTAGACCGATTAAGTGGAGGAAATTATGGAAAAATATAGTTATACACCAAAGGGTGTTTGTAGTCGTCAATTCAATTTTGAAATTGAAGATGGAATTATTAAAAGTTTTGAGGCCATTGGTGGATGCAATGGAAATTTAAAGGGAATTGGATGTTTATTGAAGGGAAGAAGTGTAGATGAAGTTATCGATACTTTGACTGGAGTAACATGTGGAAATAAGCCAACATCTTGTCCAGATCAAATCGCATGTGCGCTTAAGGCATATCGTGGCTGATCATTTTCTTGGGGCTTTAAAGGAAATTGAAAGACGTGCTCAAAATAACATTCTTGTATTTTCAGATGTATTAACAGAACGCTTAGAAGTCATTGCACAAAATATGGTTGGAAAATCAATTTCGGATAATGATTATTTAAAGCTGTTGGAATTGTATTATAAAAAGTTTTCGAAAGACGAAAATAAGCAGGCCATGTTGTTTTGTCTTTTAAGAATGCAGGAAGTTGTATTTTATAAAGAACATAAAGAGAATCAGGATGATTTAAGTAAGATGGAATTTAATGAGGAATATGATTCTATCACGAAAGCTTTTCTATCTAGAAAAAGAGATTATTATCAGATTACACTGAAAAATATATTTCAACGATTTATCTTATTAGACACACTTGCGTATATTGTGTTTTTACTTGTGTTTGTTCTTTTGATTCACATTTCTTTTAGGGTTTCATTTATTTTACTAGTAATTTTGTGGGCGCTTGTATTGTTTTTTGCGAAAAAGAAGGGTGTTCCTTATTTTTATAATTCAAGAATTCAAACACTTCTTCAAGATGTGGATTCAACATTGTTGCAGGTGGATCAAGCAATTTTCTAAAGTCGAGAAATCGACTTTTTTGTTTTTTAAATTTTTTCACAAGTTAACTTGTTAAATATATCACAAATATGATATTATTATTGCGTGGGGTGATAAAATGCAGAATAGAAATGTACCCAAAGCAACTTTACAGAGGTATCCAGTATATTTAAAAGCTTTACGTAAACTTCAAAAAAATGGCGTTGAACGAATTATGTCCAAAGAATTATCGAGCTTTGTAGATATAGAGCCTACAACAATTCGTCGTGATTTCTCCTTTTTAGGGAATCTTGGAAAACAAGGCTACGGATACGATGTGGATAAACTGATTGAAATATTTAATAGTCAGTTAGGCGTTGATTTTGATGAAAAAATAATTTTAGTTGGTGCTGGTAACTTAGGTCGTGCGTTAATGAATTATAATAAATGGGATTATGTTGTTGGTGAAATCGCATGTGCCTTTGATGTGGATCCAGCTAAGTGTGGAACACAATTTGGTGTTGAAGTATATCCGATGTCGGAGTTAGATACGAAGATTCCTGAAGGATGTCGTATTGCGATTTTAACAATTTCACATGATGTACAAGAAACAGTAGATAAATTAGTACAATGTGGAATCAATGGTATCGTTGATTTTACGCATCAACATTTTTTGGTCCCAAAAGGGGTTGTCATAAAAAGTATTGATGTGGTATCATCTATACAAGAATTGGTATTTATTACAAATTCATTAAAAACAAAGACGCAGAAATAGAAGTCGTCCAAAACGAACATGTAAAGAGAGTCTTGTTAGGTGAAAATAGACGTTGCAAGTTTGGATTGATAACACCTGTGGAGTCGTACTGGAGAAATTAAGTAGACAGTAACGTGTGGAATGCGTTAAATTCCAATTGAGTGCATACATACGTGTGATGAAACAGGATGGTACCGCGGTAATAATCGTTCCTTTTAATTAAGGGGCGTTTTTTTTATTTTGAAGGGAGAAACTATGTTAGTAAAAAAATTAAAAGAAACATTTGAACAGTACGATGGACAAAGTATTACTTTGCAAGGATGGGTTCGTACAAATCGTAATTCAAAGGCAGTTGGATTTATTGCGTTGAATGATGGAACTACTTTTTCAAATGTGCAGATTGTATATGCGGATAGCTTAGAAAACTTTGAGGAAGTATCAAAAATTACAACAGGTTCAGCTATGGAAGTAACAGGAAAACTTGTTTGTACTCCAGATGCAAAACAGCCATTTGAAATTCAAGCCGAAAGTATTAGTGTTTTAGGATTATGTGATCACGATTATCCATTGCAGAAAAAACGTCACAGTTTTGAATTTATGCGTGAAATTCCTCATGTACGTCCTCGTGCAAATACATACTATGCTATGTTTAGATTAAGAAGTGTATTAAGTATGGCAATTCACACATTCTTCCAGGATCGCGGATTCGTATATGTACATACACCTGAAATTACTGGTAATGATGCAGAAGGTGCTGGTGAATGTTTTACAGTTACAACTCGTGAAGATGCAAAATATGACAAGGATTTCTTTGGTAAACATGCTCAACTTACAGTATCTGGACAATTGCATGTTGAACCATTCGCATTAACATATCGCAATGTTTATACTTTTGGTCCAACTTTCCGTGCAGAAAACTCAAATACAACTCGTCACGCTTCTGAATTCTGGATGATTGAACCAGAACTTGCATTTGCGGATTTAGCCGATAACATGGATTGTATTGAAGAAATGATCAAATATTGTATCAACTATTGTTTGGAACATGCTAAAGAAGAAATGGAATTCTTTGCATCAATGATCGATAAAGAATGCATTAAACGTGTGACTCATGTTGCAAACTCTAACTTTGAAAGAATGACTTATACAAAGGCTATTGAATATTTGGAAAAAGCAAAAGATCAATTTGAAAACCAGGATATTTTCTGGGGTATGGATCTTCAGAGTGAACATGAGCGTTATATTTGCGAAAAAGTCGTAAGTGGTCCTGTTTTCTTAACGGATTATCCAAAGGATATTAAAGCATTCTATATGCGTGTCAATGATGACAACAAGACAGTTGCAGCATGTGACTTATTAGTTCCTTATGTTGGAGAATTAGTTGGTGGTTCTCAACGTGAAGAGCGTTATGATGTATTAGTAAATCGTATGAAAGAAATTGGAATGGAACAAGAAACATTACAATGGTATTTAGATTTACGTCGCTTTGGAGGATGCAAACACTCAGGATTTGGTCTTGGATTTGATCGTATGTTGATGTATTTAAGTGGTGTTGCGAATATTCGTGATGTTCAGCCATATCCACGTACACCTAGAAATTTAATTTTCTAATGAATTAGACAGGTATCTCGTTGATACCTGTTTTCTTGTGTGATATAAATAAGGGGTATGAAAAAAGTAAGAGTAGTTAATAAGAAAAATTTAAGCACGATGATCGTTGGGATTATTACTATCGCTATTGTGGTAGTTTGTGTTTTTTTATATGTATCAAGACCAACTGAAATAGATAAGTTGTCACAATCTTATTTGGATACAGTGGATGTTGAAAAGTTGCAAAAAAAGGTGGAGACAAGTTTTGATGGGTCTTATCGACTCAGTGATTATTTAGTTTATGGGGAGACGTTGTCTTTGTATAAAGATGAGTATGGTACAAAGAAAATGGATAAAATGCAAGGCAATAACATTGTTCTAAGAAATGTTATGAATGATGCCATTACAAGTTTTACATTTAATGGAAAAGTGGATTCAGGTATTGATTTAGGTTCTTTAAAAGAAGGAATTTATGAACTATATACATATGATCATTATGAAAAGGAGCGTATTTATTTTGACGATGCATTTAAGGCGAAGACAATCACAACAATGCGTCGTAATAAAAAGGTGAAAGATATCACATTTGTGGCAGATAAAGAGGTATTAAAAGAGTATGATATTCATTTAAAGAAAAATTATTCGTTTATTATTGTCACTAAGCATATCCCAAAATCCAATATATATGATGTAGTGATTGATCCATGTGGAAATGCGATGAATTACATCTCAAATACAGTAGATTATGGTGCAAATACATCAATTTTAGATGAACCAACTTCTTCTATGGAATTTGCGAAAAAATTAAAAAAAGAATTAGAAGAAAAGGGATTAAAGGTAAAAATCTTACGTAAAGAAAACGAAACGCCTGGATATTATGGTGCAGATGGTCGTCCGGCTCGTGGTTATAAGGCAAAGGCTAAATTATATATTGCCTTGGGTGCAAGCTATGATGAAAATGTAGATGCGCCTTATATGATGGCAAGTCCATATACAAATAGTGGGTTGGCTAATACAATCTCATATTATATGGACCAAAGTAGATTGACATTGTATGCGGCTAGAACGAACAGCACGCAAGAAAATGGAGTTTTATATGATTCATTTGCCGAAGATGAAAAGGGTGAAGTAAAAAAATATGAACTTTACCCACAATTAAGAGAAACTGGTGGAAGAGCAACATACACTGGTGTTTATGGCGATGAAATGAGAAATGCAAAATATAAAGATGCCTATGGGATGTATGGATTATACTTTTCATATGCGAGTGCAATGAATTCTCAAAGTGTTGCATATTTTAATGACAATACGGATGCGATAGCGGAAACTTTGGTGAAAGGTATTGTTAGATATTTTGAAATTTAAGGTGATAATATGAAGTTACAATTGAGTAATATACAAAAGTCATTTGGAGCAAAAACAGTTTTGGCAGGTGCAAACTTTCAAGTGCGTGATAATGAAAAGATTGCGTTGGTTGGTCGTAATGGCTGTGGTAAAACGACATTGATGAAAATTATATGTGGACAGGAACAATATGATTCGGGTTCTCGTATGGTTTTAAATGGTACAAATATTGGGTATTTGGCACAGATTACTTTTGTGGATGAAGAAAAAACAGTGTATGAAGAACTTTTAACGGCTTTTGACAAGGTTCGAGAATTGGAAAAGCAGTTAAATGCCCAGGCAGAAGTGCTTAAAATGGATTCAAGTGAGAAACAACTTGAAAAGTATGATGCATTGCAGACACGTTTTGAGGCATTGAATGGATATCAATATGAGGTGGAATTAAAGAATGTATTTTTCCATTTTCAGTTTGATGAAAGTGATTTAAATAAAAAATTGTGTGAATTTAGTTCTGGACAAAAAACGAGAATTGCGCTGGTTAAACTGTTATTGACAAAACCAGATATTTTATTGTTGGATGAACCGACAAACCATTTGGATATTGCAGCTATTGAATGGCTTGAAAATTACGTGAAGCATTATCCTTTCGCGGTTGTTTTAGTGAGTCACGACCGAATGTTCTTGGATCATGTTGTAGATGAAATCGTGGAAATTGAGTTTGGTAAAACCCAAAGATATGTGGGGGATTACTCACATTATTTGAAGGCAAAAGATGAATATCTAAAAAAGAATCATGAAGCGTATATTCGTCAGCAACAAGAGATTCATCGTTTAGAAGTTTTGATTGAAAAATTCCGCTATAAAAAGAATAAGGCTGCTTTTGCCAAGAGTAAACAGAAATATTTAGATCGCATGGATAGAATTGAAGATAGTACTTCAGATACTAGTCAGATGAAGGCTGTGTTTACTTGCGCAAGAAAAGGTGGTAAGCAGGTTCTTGAAGTGGAAGATTTACAGGTTGGTTATGATAAAGTGCTGTCTGATGTTTCTTTTCAGTTATTGCAAGGACAAAGAATGGCTATCGTTGGTCCTAATGGAATAGGTAAATCAACTTTGATCAAGACTTTGGTGAAAGAACTGCCTGCAATATCAGGTAGCTTTAAATTTGGTCATCAAATTGATGTAGGGTATTTCAATCAGGAAAGTGCACAGATGAAGTCGAATAAGAATGTATTGGATGAATTGTGGGATATGGATCCGGATGCAACACAAACACAGATTCGTAATACGTTAGCAAGTTTCCTTTTTACACAGGATGAAGTGTTTAAAGAAGTGAATGATTTATCGGGTGGAGAAAGAGTTCGATTGGCTTTGGCAAAATTAATGTTAGAGCATGATAATGTTTTATTGTTGGATGAACCTACAAACCACTTAGATATTCCGGCGAAAGAAGCTTTGGAGTCCGCTTTAGAAAAATATGATGGAACGATTCTGTTTGTATCGCATGACCGTATGTTTTTAAAGAAGATGGCTACACGTGTACTAGAAATGGGTTCAATCAGTAAAGTGTATGATTTGAATTACGAAGAGTACTTAGAAAAAAAGGCAAGTAATGCACTAGTGGAATCGGTTGCCAAGGTCGAAAAAGAAGTAAAGCCACAAACGGTATCTTTCACAGATTTAAAAGCAATTAAGAATCGTGTCGCAAAACTAGAAGTGCTTTTAGAGGAAGCAGAACAAGATTTAGAGGCAATGCGAGAATTGAGATATGAACCCGAATATTATCAAGATTATCGTAAGATGGAAGAGTTAGATGCGAAAATAGATGATAAACATAATGAAATTGCTGCATTGATGCAAGAGTGGGAAGAAAAAATGGCTATGTTGGAATAGGGTGTCAATTCGGCACTCTTTTTTTGAAAAAATAGTTGCATTTAAAAATATGCTATGGTAATATAAATGGGCACTGATAAATGGACTCTTAGCTCAGCTGGCAGAGCAACTGACTCTTAATCAGTGGGTCTGGGGTTCGAATCCCCAAGAGTCCACCATTTATGTGTTTAAGTCGATTTACTCGGCTTTATTTTTTTGAAAAAAGATATTGAATAAACCATATGTGTATGGTATTATCAATAAGTAAAAGAAATGGAAAGATAGAAGCACCCCTTCTCACCTGATGTCTAATGGACATAGGTTCACGGCCAATTCAGTTTGAATTCGTTTAAAAGAATGATGGGTGTGGAATGCGCCCATTTTCTTTTTGGAAAAATGAAAAAGGATGGTGTCGAATATCAATAATAGAAAAGTTGCCCCAAATAATGTAAACGATGATTTGTTTAACGAAAAGATTCCGTTTAGAGAAGTTCTTGTCATCAATGCGGATGGAGAACAAATGGGAGTTATGTCAAAAAAAGAAGCATTGGACATTGCATACAAACAAAATTTAGATTTGTTGTGTGTAGCACCCAAGGCGCGTCCGGCCGTGTGTAAAGTTTTAGACTATGGTCGTTATCATTTCGAACAACAGAAAAAAGCAAAAGAAGCGAAGCGTAAGCAACATGTTGTTGAAGTTAAATCTTTGCGTTTATCGCCGATTATCGATACACACGATTTTGAAACAAAAGTTCGTCAGACGTCAAAATGGATCGAAGCGGGTATGAAGGTAAAGATTGATATGCGATTCCGTGGTCGTTTGATCACTCGCTTGGAAGTTGGTCGT
The DNA here is from genome assembly GCF_009696075.1 of Holdemanella porci. Classification (GTDB taxonomy): domain Bacteria; phylum Bacillota_I; class Bacilli_A; order Erysipelotrichales; family Erysipelotrichaceae; genus Holdemanella; species Holdemanella porci. Next base: position 17,838 of record NZ_VUMR01000030.1, read on the forward strand.
AAGATCATGAATGACTTCATCGAAGCTATGGATGAAGTAGCTATCGTTGAGAAAAAACCTTCAATGGAAGGGAATACGATGTCAACAGTGTTGGCACCTAAAAAAAAGTAAGGAGGACTAGACTATGCCTAAAATGAAGAGCCACAGAGGATTAGCAAAACGTGTAAAAAAGACAGGTTCTGGAAAATTAAAGAGATCTCACGCTTATACATCTCACCGTTTCCATGGAAAGACTAAGAAACAACGTCGTCACTTAGCTAAACCTGGTACTGTACATGCTACAGATTACAAACGTATTAAGGAAATGTTAGTTAAGTAATTAAGGAGGATATAAAGAATGGCAAGAGTTAAAGGTGGAACAGTTTCACGCGCTCGTAGAAAAAAAGTGTTGAAACTTGCCAAAGGATACTTTGGATCAAAACATACATTATACAAAACTGCAAATGAGCAGGTAATGCATTCATTCAGATATGCATACAACGACCGTCGTAAGTTAAAAGGAAACATGCGTAAAATCTGGATTACACGTATTAATGCAGCTGCACGTATGAATGACTTATCATACTCTCGTTTAATGCACGGATTAAAATTAGCTAATATTGCTATCAACCGTAAAATGTTAAGTGAAATGGCTATTCACGATGCTGAAGGCTTCACTAAACTTTGCGAAGAAGCAAAAGCAGCTTTAAATGCATAATCAAACTGTCGTAAGACAGTTTTTTTTGTATATTAAGATTTTGGTTTCGGAACAGGGAAATGTGATATGTGAAAAAATCGAATTATCACAATTTGTAGGTTATCAGGAACGACAAAAAGGACTATCATAATAGACAACATTTTGTATTTGTCTTTAGTTGTTGAATTATTTTTTTACAATCATCTTATGATCACATTCAGGGCAGTGCATCATATAGTTTTCTTCAGGTTCATTTGGAAATAATTCATCGATCAACCATCTAGGTACTTCTTCTTCGTAACCGCATTTTGTGCATTTCATCAATACATCTTTTTCTGTATGTTCTGTTATTCTTTGTGTTTTCTAAAGGATTATATGTATAAGTATAGAGCATTGTGGCTTTACATTTACATTGAATTGGTTCTCTATTAAAAGAATCAATCAAATGAGTGCGGTACTTCAATTTATTGAGTTTGTTTTTAAGGGCTTTGGTTCTTTTTTCACGAGAATAATCCTTATTCTTTTTGATTCCAAGAAGTGCATGTACTTTATCTAGAGTTTTCTTAGAAGCATTGGCATAGAATCCATAATATCGAGTTGTTAAGAAATGATAGTCCGGTATATGTATAATAAGGCGGTTTATAAAATCAATCACATTATCTGTGACATCATGACGTTTTTCATCCTTATGATCATTGTAGAACCAGCTGACAGTCTTTGATTCTTTATTGTATTCTGTGATTCTATTTTCAGCCATGGCAGGCCTACCTACGTAGCGAATAAAATAGTTTACGCAGCCTTGAATATCTTTACTGTTTTTATTAGATGATGCATAGTTAGAATCGTTGTCAGTGGATTTTAATTTGGCATAGACATAGAATCCTTTAGGATGATCTTTATAGAGTCTGTTCTTTTCTTCAGACTTCTTTAAACCACCGGCTTCCTGTATGAGTCGAATTAATTCAAACTGAATAGGATGATTGAAATCAAAATTTCTAACATCACAATCTAAAAGAGATAGAGTTTCAACTGGAATGTTTGAATGATAAGTAGTGTCTATAATTTAAGTATAGAATGAAATGATTCTAAATTGAATAAAATGCAGTTTCAATGTGAATTTAAAGTGAACATGTGAGAATACAGCAATATATCACATATACATATTGATGATATATTGATACAAATAAAATAAATTATAAAGTCTCAAATCTATCTATTAAATCTGTTTTGAATATAGTATAATAGAGACGGATAGAACAGGAGGACTTGTCTTATGAAGGTGTTTTCAATGTCACAAAGAATCTATTGAACTAACACACTCTTACGAGTGTGGGCTTTTTTTTAATAAAGCCTAGTTCTTCTCCTAATTTATGTTTTATCATAGTTTTGTCTTTATTATTCGAAAGGATGTGTTGTTATGAATAAAGATGAAGCTTTAAACAAATTTACTTTTATGATGGAATATAGAAATCTTTCATCGAATACCATTAGTATGTACCAATGTTATCTTTCGCAAATGTTTGATTTTTATCAACTGGAAGATGTATCTATTCTTGATGTTTCAATGGTTCAAAAATATGTCGTCCATATGAAGCAGACTTATGCACCATCTACTTTAAATCTAATTATCAGTGCTATTCGTTACTTCTTTGATGTTGTATTGGAAACTCCGTTATCTAGAAGGCAGTTTCCTAACATTTTATATGATCCTGTAGAAATTACTGTTTTTACAGATGAACAGATTCATTTGTTGCTGGATACTAAAGATGTACGTCTTCGTGCTTTTCTACTTCTTGGTTTGGATGCCGGACTTAGAGTTGGTGAAGTTGCTCGTTTAAAAGTTAGTGATATCGATTCTAAAAATATGTTACTTTCTATTCGGAATTCAAAGCGTGGTAAGTCTCGTAAAGTACCTTTATCTAATACATTATTAAAGGCACTTCGAAAATACTGGATTATCTATACTCCTGATAAAGATGGATACTTATTTCCGTCTGTTTATTCTGGTTCCAAAAATCCATACCTCAATGAGAATTACATCAACAGGCTATTCAGAAAACATATTAAACAATTTTCCTTTTATGTCCCATCTATGCGCTACCATAATCTTAGAGACACGTATGCAACACTTATGCTCAAAAACGGATGTAATATATTCACTTTAAAGAAACTGTTGGGCATTCAAGCTTTTCCTCTACATCACGTTATATCAAGTGTGACATTTCTGATTTAGCACAGGCTCTGGTTCTTTCTTCTTTGATGGAGATTGAGTAATGGTACATATTCAAGACATATTCAGGTCAATGGATATTGAGAACAGAATTGATTATTCAAAGCTAAATCAAAAACAGAAAAAAGCTCTTCGCAATATCATTGAATGTAAAACAGAAGTCATGGGATTCAACACAGACACTTGTGAATGCTGTGGTCATACAAAGATTCATTACAATTCATGTAAAAATCTAAACTGTCCGGAATGTGGTGCTATAGACAAGGAGATATGGATACATAAGCAGGAACGTTTTACTTTGAACGTGAATTATTTTCACGTTGTATTTACGATTCCCAACGAATTAAACGTACTCTGTCTAATAGATCCAAAATTTATGTACAAGGCTTTGTTTGATATTTCTGCAGAAACCATCAAAGAATTGTCAAAAGACAAAAAGTATCTGGAAGCTAAAATAGGATTCACTTCCGTACTTCATACATGGGGTCAGAACCTTTCTTTACATCCGCATATCCATATGATTGTTCCTGGTGGTGGAATTGATTCAAATGGAAAATGGAAAAATTCAAAAAAGAAATTCTTTCTTCCAGTAAAAGTTGTATCTAAATTATTTAAAGGAAAATTTTTAAGCTATACTAAAAAGCATTTTGATCAAAGAAAAATCAAAGAGGAAGAACAGTTTCAAAACATTATAGATGCCTGTTATTCCAAAGACTGGGTTGTATATACTAAAAAGCCAATGAAAAGTGCAAAACATGTAGTTAAATATCTTGGTAGATATACACATAGAATTGCGATTAGTAACGAACGTATCAAAAAGTATGAAGATAATAAAGTAACATTTTCATACAAGGATTATTCGAATCATAATAAGATCAAAGAAATGACTTTAGAAGATACAGAATTTTTCCGTAGATACATGATGCATGTGCTTCCATCAAATTTTATGAAGATCCGTCATTATGGATTTCTAGGAAATCGTAATAAAGAAGAAAGAATACAAGCTATACGAACAGCTACAAATACGAAAGATCCAGGCCCATTACTTATTGACTATGAACAGATTATTTCAGATATATTAAAAAGAGACGTTTCCATCTGCATCAAATGCGGACAAAAACGTCACCGTCAATTGGAATAATCCCACAAATTCCAAAGTCACCAGCCCAATGAAATCATTGGGTAAGGGGACCATACCCAATATACACAAAAATCGTGAAAAATGGAACCTTAAAATCAAATCAATTGACAAAAACTAAAATTTATAGAGGATGAGTCAATATACTTTTATCCATACAGAGATGTGTTAGTTCAATTAAATTAAAACACCAATGTTATACTTCACAATTGGTGTTTTTATATCAACGTTGGTGTTTTAATTTTCTAATGTATTATAAAGATCTTGAATCAGAAGCAGAATCCATCATTAAAAAGGATCTTGAACTGTATAACTGCATGCTTCATAAGGCATTCAAAATCTGTTTTGATCGTGCCTATAAGGATGTTACTTATTCAGAAACAGATCAAAGAATGATCAAGTCCTTCTATGGTACAAGTGATTATTTTCCTTTGTCTGCCATTAATGAGGCCAAGGCCTTGGTGAAAAGTCTTAAATGCAGAGAAAAGGAAGATCGTGATTTGATCAAGACTCGTCTTAAAAAGATAGACAAAAAAATCAAAAAGAACGAGAAGCAATTGAAGAAGGCTTTAAAGGAAAAAGAGAAACAGATCAACAGATCCAAGAAAAATAAATATACGGAAGAAGATTATTTGTATGAGGTGAAGGTATTGGATCCAAATATCAAAAGATTGAAGAGCATCATTCGCAATCTTAAATTCAGAAGAAATCGAAATGAGTTCAAGCTTAAAAGAAAGATGCCTTCTGTATGTTTTGGTGGTAAAAAGAATCTTAAAAATGGTGATTTAGAAACCTATCGTTTTAAAAGAGCCAGAAGAATGCTGATTCCAGGAAGAAGAC
>NZ_VUMR01000031.1 GCF_009696075.1 Holdemanella porci
TGTTCATTTGTGTTTCCTGGATGAATACACATAGAAATAGGGATTCCACGGCTGTCCATGATAAGCCCCATTTCAACAATAGGAGATGTCTTGTTTTCCTTACTGATTCCGAACTGACGAAGTCCAAGGATAATTTCTCCAGTAACTTCGTCAACAATCTCCTCATCAGGCTTTTCTGTTTCAAAGAAATAGTTTGTACAGTCATAGTACATAATTGAAGTATCTCGTTTAACGATGTTTTCGGAATTGTCAAAAAGATGTTTTAAATATTGGTCACTGTTTCTGTCTAGAATATCCAAGAAACGAATCATATGTTGGTATTCAACCTGAGGTTTTTCATAGTATGTATCAAGTTTATCGTATGTTCCATATTTACTGGCAGGATCCAGAATCCTTGCATAGGTAAGAAATTGACAGATTTTATTACAGTCGTAGGTGATCTTTCGGTCAGAAGAAACTGATTTAAAAAAATCAGACAGATTCAATTTGGCATAGATATCCTTAAGATACAGATATCCAATGTTCAAACTAGTAGAATTCGAATAAAGAGAATCTGTAGAAGGGATTCTTTCATTAAAGTCCATAGTAACAATGAATTCAGATCTGCCAGAACGATATTCCTCATTCATTTTTTTTACTTCGTTTTTAGCGTATTCCAAGGGATTATCCGTTATAAGAAGAAGCTCAGAATGTTTACCTAATCTTTTGATATTTTTGGTTGTCGTTTTTTTACCATTTCTAAATCCCTGCTGAATATAGTAAGTAGGATCTTTAAGTCGTTTATCATAATACAGTTTCATAGAAGCAGCCATCCTTTACAACTATTATATCACAATTACAACACATACAACAGTAAAAAATAAAAATTTGACGAAAAAAAAGCCGTACATAAACGACATTTGGCTATTTCGACTATGAGCAAGTGTTAAACTCCCGTTTTATTAAACCCTGGTAACGCAAAGAATATAAAATTTGTATCTGATCAAGAGGTTAAGGCTAAAGAAAGTGTAATCGCTACATTTGAATAAAAAGGTGAAAGTCAAATCTTAATGATTTGGCTTTTTTTTGATTGATTATAAAAAAATAAAAAGATACAATTATATTAAGTATAAGACATCATATGTCAAATGGAAAGTTAGTTATACTTTGAATTTACAGCTTATTAGAAGGATGAAATATAAATAAAGTGAATATGGTATGGATATGTTAGATAAAAGACCATTACCGCAAATAATGGCGGACAAAATAATTGATTTAATTGAATCAAAAAAATTACTTCCAGGCGAAAGATTGCCTAGTGAACAAGAATTGATGAAAGAATTGAACGTTGGCAGAGGAACAATTCGTGAAGCTATCAAATCTTTAGTTTCAAGAAATATTGTTGAAATCAGACGTGGAGTTGGTACGTTTGTTGCTAAAAAAACAGGAGTTGTAGAAGATCCATTAGGCTTTTCTTTTATTAATAATAAGAATAAACTTGTTAAAGACTCAATGGATGTAAGATTATTGTTAGAGCCTTCTATCGCTAAATGGGCTGCTCGGAATGCAACGGATTCTGAGATTTTAGAAATTATTGAATTGAGTCATAAAATTGAAATTGCCATTTTAAATGATGAAGATTATAGTGATTTAGATGTAGAATTTCATACAAAAATTGCCAATTCGAGTAGAAATCTAGTGGTAGAAAATTTGATACCAATTTTAACTACGAACATTCGTTCTTTAATAGATGTCACACATGCTGTTTTAAAAGAACATACAATTTTAAGCCATAAAAAAATCGCAAATGCGATTAAAGAAAGAGATGAAGAATTGGCTGAACAATTGATGAAAGAACATATTGAGATGAATCAAAAATATTTAGACAAGTCTTTTTAGGATTAATTTAAAACAACTATACCAAGATAATTATTTAGTTTCTTATTGAATAAGACATCATAAAAGGATACTACACTGCCAGTTAAGAATGATGCGATGATTGTACCTAAACCAACAGAATTAATATTATGCAATAAAATTAAGGATATAACGATTGATGCAAGAGTAAATGTTACATCAATGATTACTCTAAGTTTTCCAAAGTCCTTTCTTAAACGAAATGCTAGTGCACCAATGAAGCCTTCATAAGGCATGACTGTAAGATTTGAATGAATTGTTAATGTGATGCCTAGAGCCATGACAATACAGGCTAATATAGCTAATAAAACTTGTTCTAAGAACGTATGTGGTTGTATATGTGTTAAGAATAATGATGTGAGTTTGATTAAGTAGGAATAAATGAAAGTGATAATGAATTGGAGGATTTGTGTTTTTCCAAATTTACGCGCAATGAGTGCCTCTAGAATTAAAATCAAAGTATTCACAATAAAATTAAAAAGTGCATAGCTGCCTGGAAGAAGAAAAGTGAACGTCAGTGCTAAAGAACAAGATGGAGCTACTCCTAGTGCAGCGTTTAAAAATAAATTGGATCCAACCGCAAGGGTTAAAATTCCAGTTAAATAAACAATAAGTTTTCTTCTCATATAATTTGGCATTGTCTTACCTCCAATCAATATATGCATTATATAAAGACAAGTTCTTGCAAACAATTCGATGTTTGCGTTAAGATATTCCAAAATGGAATAAGGTGATGGTGATGGAAATTGAAAGTTTAAAATGTTTTGTAGTGTTAAGTGACAAGAAAAGATTTACAGAAGCTGCCTATGAATGCAACATGTCGCAAAGTACACTTTCAAAGAAAATCAAGAAAATGGAAAATGAATTAGGTGTGCAATTATTTAATCGTACTATGCATGAAACGGTTTTAACTGTGGAAGGTGAAAAGTTTTATAAATATGCCAAGTCTATATTAAAAATGTATGATTGTGCATTAGTTGAACTACAACCCAATACCATTCGCTTAGGATGTATGAGCGTTTTGTCGCCATATCACATTCCTAAAATGTTAAGAGATTTTTCTTTATCCCATCAAAATCTAGAATTTCATATTAAAGAAAGCAATGCCAGATATGCCATCGATCATATTGATGACTTCGATTTTGTTTTAATTCGAACGGATTTATTAGAGAATCATTCCGATTATGTGATATGCCCGTTGATTGATGATGAGTTATGTTTAGTAGTATCATCATTGAATCCATTATCTAAAAAGTCTGAAATAAAATTGAGTGATATAAAAGATGAAGCATTTATCTTTCCAGAAAAAGGATCTGGTGGATATGAAATTTTTTATGAAGCTTGTACACAAGCAGGTTTTGAACCTAACATTGCTGTAGAAATGCCTCATACAAGTACGATGTTCAGTTTTGTGGAAGAAAATGTAGGTATATCTCTTTCATTTAAAAAAGTGTATCAGGAATTCGAAAACTCAAATATCAAAATGATTCCTTTAAAAGATGATCTCCATTATCCAATTGCTCTAGTATATAAGAAGGGAAAGATTCTGCATCCCATCAAAAAGGAATTTATTGAATATTGTAAAGAATACTATTAATAAAAAAGGACCGATATTCAGTTGGTGTTGAATACCGGTCCTTTGGTTTATATATAGTAACAGATAACTACGATTAGGATATTTTAATTGTAAGTATATTGTTGGAATAGGAGAAATAAATACATGATAGTAATCTGTTGCTACCTAAATTATTGGTTTATCTTTGAACGCGGCCTGAACCATCTCCACCTGCTAATTTCAACACTTCATCCATGCTTACCATGTTGAAATCACCTTCAACAGAGTGTTTTAAACAACTTGCGGCTACCGCAAATTCAATGGTTGCCTGAGGATCATATCCTTCTAGGCTTGCGGCAATCAATCCAGCTCCAAAGCTGTCTCCACCACCTACACGATCTACAATCTGCATATTGTATCTCTTTGAGAAATAGTAATCTTTTCCATCATACAACATCGCTGACCAGTTGTTGATATTGGCATTGATTGACTCTCTTAATGTGATGGCTACTTTTTCAAAACCAAAGCGTTTTGTCAATTCACTAGCTACTTCCTTATATCCTTCGCGATTGACTTCACCACTTGTTACATCCGTATCATTGGCCTTGATTCCAAATACATCAGCTGCATCTTCTTCATTGGCAATACATACATCGACATATTCGCAAATCTTAGCCATGACTTCACCAGCTTTTTCTTTTGACCATAACTTGTTACGATAGTTCAAGTCACATGAAATCTTAACTCCATGCTCCTTTGCTTTCTTACAAGCTTCTATTGTCAATTCTGCTACATTGTCACATAGTGCTGGTGTAATCCCTGTAATATGAAACCATGCACAGTCTTTAAAGATTTCATCCCAGTTAAAATCAGCACTTGTAGCTGTATAGATACTAGAACCTGCACGATCATAAATAACTTTACTAGGACGTTGGCTAGCTCCTTTTTCTAGATAGTAGATACCAATACGGTCTCCACCACGAGCAATATAAGATGTGTCTACACCATATTTGCGTAATGAATTGATGGCACATTGGCCAATTTCATGATTTGGAAGACGAGTTACGTATTTGGCGTCAAAACCATAGTTAGCTAAAGAAACAGCTACATTGGCTTCTCCACCACCATAAGTTGCACCAAAAGTATCAGCTTGTACAAAGCGATAATATCCTTCTGGTGCTAGACGTAACATGATTTCTCCAAAAGTGACTACTTTTTGTTTCATAATTAGCGAACCTCCTTAAGTTTAGTTACAGCCTCTTTAGTCATAGCTTCTACCTTATCAAATTCACCATTCTTGATTAAATCACCCTTAACCATCCAGCTACCTCCAATGGCTAAGATACGGTCGTATTCTAAGTAGTCTTTCATATTGTTCGCATTGATTCCACCAGTAGGAATGAATTTCATTTGTGTATATGGAGCTGCGATGGATTTGATCATTTTCAATCCACCAGCTGCTTCAGCAGGGAAGAATTTTACAACATCCAACCCTAATCGGTAACATTTCTGTACATCACTAGGCGTACATGTTCCAGGTGTTACTGGTACATTCTTTTCGATACAGTGTTTTACTACATCTTCATCAAAACCAGGACTAATAATGAATTGAGCTCCAGCTTCTAATGCTTCATCCACTTGTTCAACAGTCAATACAGTTCCAGCCCCCACTAACATTTCAGGAAATTCTTTACGCATGATGGCGATAGATTCTTTGGCAGCAGCTGTTCTAAATGTAACTTCAGCACATGGAAGACCACCAGCACATAAAGCTTGTGCCAATGGTTTTGCGTCTTTTGCGTCTTCTAAGACAACGACTGGTAAAATACCAATCTTTGAAATTTCTTCTAATACTTTATTCATTGCTTCATATCTCTTATAAACATTCTTTCATGACTTCGTAAGTACCTTTTTCTTCAATTTCAGTTAAAGTTTTAACTACTGCTTCTTCAAATCCAGCAATTTGAGTTAAATCTTGTCCCCAGAATGAAGTGTTTGTACATACCGCATGAACTAAATCTTTTACAGAATCATCTTTGTGGTTATAGTAAAATTCTAGAATGTCACGATCATCACTGATTGTGTAAGTATTTCCTGCAGGACGTTTTGCCACTAAACCAGCATCTGTAAGTTCATATCCTCTATAGAATTGAATGTAGAACGCAAAACTTGTAGTAATGCATTTTGGAAGCTTATGGTATTCATCGATATATCCTAAGAAACTAGGCATAACACGTGCTTTCCATTTAGATGTTGAGTTTAATGAAATGCTCATTAATTCGTGATCAACAAATGGGTTGTTGAAACGGTCGGATACGGCTTGCGTAAAGTTTAATAAATCGTTTTTATCTAATGTAAGAGTTGGGATGACTTCATCATACAACATTTTGTTCATAAAGCCTTTGATGACTTCATCATGCATACAGTCACGAACGATGTTTTGACCTGCTAAATAAGCACCTAGTACAAATCCAGTGTGAGCACCATTTAAGATACGTACTTTTCTCTTTTTGTATGGTGACATGTCCGGAGTGACAAATACTTTGTCGATTAGACCTGCTTTTTTAAATGGTAATACATCATTTAATTTTTCATCGCCTTCAATGACCCATAAACCGAATACTTCACCAACATCTGTTAATGGATCTGCATAGTGATTTTCTTCTTCTAGACGAGCTACTTCTTGTGGATCGCGGATACGACCTGGGACGATACGGTCAACTAATGAACCGCAGAATGTGCATTCTTCATTTACATATTTTTTGAATCCTTCTTCAAGATTCCATTGTTCAATATATTGGTTCACGCACTTTAATAATTCTTTACCATTGTTGTCAATCAACTCACAAGCTAGCATTAAGATGCCTGGCTTGTTGTTTTTGTAGCGGTGGTATAAAACTTGCGTTAATTTACCAGGAAAACTTGCGGCTGGTTTATCTTCAAATTGACATGAAGGATCGTAGTGGATACCAGCTTCTGTTGTGTTTGAAACGATGATTTCTAGATCGTCACTTGCGGCAACTTTCATCATTTCGTTAAATCCTTCTTCTTGGTAAGGATTTAAACAACGACTGACACTTGAAATGATTCGTTTATCATCAACTTTTTCTCCATTCACACTACCTCTTAAGTGCAATGTGTATAATCCATCTTGTTCATTGATCATTTCGGCAAGACCTGGTGCAATCGGTTGCACTAAGCAACATTTACCATTCCAATCTGCTTTTTCGTTTGCCAAATCAAACCAATAATTTACGAATGCTCTTAAGAAGTTTCCTTCACCAAATTGAAGGACTTTTTCTTTGGCATCCTTTAATAGATACCCATCATACCCTACGTTTTCTAGGGTTTTGTAACTTAATTTTTCCATGTTATTATTGTTCCTTTCCCGTTATAGAGTAACGCCTTGTTTAAATATAGCCATGTCATGGAAACCGGCCTCTTCACTTTTTACTTTTTTACCACTCGCAACACTTAATACATATTCAAATAAATCATTGGATAAAGTGTCTAAGCTTACACCTTCAACCAATTCACCACAGTTGAAATCAATCCAGTTTTTCTTGTTTGAATACAATCTTGAATTACTTGAAATCTTAACTGTAGGTACTGGACTGGCAAATGGAGTGCCTCGTCCAGTTGTAAATAATACGATGTGAGCTCCACTTGCAGCTAAAGCTGTTGCGGCAACTAAATCGTTTCCTGGAGCACTTAATAGATTTAAACCTTTGTTCTTAACACATTGTCCATATTGTAAAACACCAACCACTGGGGCTTTACCAGACTTTTGTGTACAACCTAAAGATTTATCTTCCAAAGTTGAAATTCCACCCTTTTTGTTTCCTGGAGAAGGGTTTTCATAAATCGTTTGATTATGCGATTTAAAGTATTCTTTAAAGTTATTGATCAGATCCACGGTTTCATTGAATAACTCTTCATTTTCACAACGATCCATTAAGATGGTTTCAGCACCAAACATTTCTGGCACTTCCGTTAAGATTGTTGTTCCACCTTTAGAAATCAATAAATCAGAAAAGCATCCTACTGTAGGGTTGGCACTGATTCCGGATAGTCCATCCGAACCACCACATTTCATACCAATGATCAATTCGCTCGCATCAATTTCTTCTCTTTTGTCTTGGCTTACAACGTCGGCTAAATCAGCGATGATGTCTAGAGAATCTTGAATTTCATCTTCATGTTCTTGGGCAACTAAGAACTTAACGCGATCTGTATCATAATCATTTAAATAGTTCTTTAAAACATCAATGTTTGAGTTTTCACAACCCAATCCTAGAACTAAGACACCACCTGCATTTGGGTGTTGAATTAAATCGGCAAGAATTTGACGTGTGTTTTCTTGGTCATCACCCATTTGAGAACATCCATATGGATGTGTAAATGTACAAATGGCTTCTACGTTACCCTTTACATATTTCTGGGCTTGTCTTTCGATAGACGTGGCAACATTGTTCATGCAGCCAACGGTAGGGATGATCCAAATTTCATTACGAACACCAACTTTACCATTCTTTCTGCGATAACCCATGAATGTTCGTTTTTCACTAGGTTCTAGTTCTTGCACATTACGATGATAAGAATAAGTTAATAAATCATTTAAGCCAGTTTTCATGTTGTGTGTATGAATCCAGCTTCCTTGTTTGATATCTTCCTTTGCGATACCAATAGGATATCCATATTTAATAATAGGTTGATCTTTTTTAATATCTTTCAACGCAAATTTATGTCCTTGGGCAATATCTTCAATAAGTGTAACCTCTTGTCCATCGACATTACATACCGTCCCTTTTTCTAAAGGACATAGTGCAACAGCTACCAAGTCATCCGAATGAATTTTTATATACTTTTGCACCATTTCTACCTCCTGTCTATAATTTAAATGTTTGATGTAAGTACTTACACAGAATAACCCTGTTTTTTGAATAAATCAATAGGAAAGTATTAAAATTTTACAAATATGTATGTTTCATAACTTTTTTTTGGTAAAATAGAGAAGAAGATATATAAATCCTTTATTTATAAGTGTTGGAAACGATTCCGAAAGATGCTTGACTTATGAAATGTGAGTGATTACAATAATGAACGTGATGTAAGTACTTACAGTTCTCAATGCGTTGGATTAGGGTTGAGGAGTGAAACAAAGATGAATATTTATGACATTGCCAAATTATCAGGTGTATCGATTGCGACTGTATCGCGAGTAATCAATAACAGTCCTAAAGTCTCAGAAAAGACAAAAAAGAAAGTCTGGGACGTTATGAATGAGTATGATTATACACCTAATGTATTTGCTAGAGGCTTAGGTTTAAATTCGGTTAAAACGGTTGGACTCGTTTGTCCGGATGTATCCGATCGTTATATGGCAAGCGCCATTGCGTATTTAGAAAAGAATTTACGCAAATATGGATATGACTCAATTTTGATGTGTAGTGGCTTTGATTATGAAGGAAAAGTAGAAGCTGTAAAAATATTATTGGATCGAAGAATCGATGCGATGATATTAGTTGGTTCACATTATGCAGGGGATTGCGGACAGAATGATATTCAATACCTTAAAGATGCTGCCCAAAAAGTTCCAGTGGTACTTATGAATGGTTACGTTCGTGTACCGGGTGTATATTGTGTTTTAACAGATAATTATAAAGCGGTTTATGATACTGTATGTAATCTAATCGAAGTTGGAAGGAAGAAAATTGTGTTTTTGTATGATGCCAATTCGTACAGCACAACAAAAAAATTAGAGGGATATCAAGATGCACTGATTGATAATGGCTTAAAGGTGCAGGAAGAATACAAGGTGTTTATGCCAAATAACGTATTGAAGGCAAGAGATTTACTGGCAAAGAAAAGATTGGATTTTGATGCCGTCATTGCCAGCGATGATGCGATGGCTGTTGGTGCACTTAAATATGTGCATCAAATCAATAAGTCGATTCCTGAAGATGTCAATGTCGTTGGATTCAACAACTCAGAACTATGTGTTTGTTGCAATCCGGAAATGAGTTCTATTGATTCACAAGAAGAAGAATTAAGTGAAATTGCGGTTGATTCGCTTATTAAAGTTCTTGCAGGAAAATCAGTTCGACAAAAAATGGAGATTCCATGTAAATTTATTAAGCGTAATACAACACAGTTCTAAACATTAGGAGGATTACTGTGAAGTTGATTAAAAAAGTACTTGGAGCGCTTATGTGTCTTGTGTTTATGCTAAGTGCAACAGGTTGTTCTTCAGTTACGAATGGAAAGCGTATCGTTCGTGTTGCGACAATGCAGTCGGAAACGCATCCTGAGTATCTGGGATTATTAAAATTTAAAGAATATGTAGAAAAAGAATTAGGGGATAAATATGAAGTACAAATTTTCCCTAACGAAATTTTAGGTGCTGCCCAAAAAGCTATCGAGTTAACGCAAACAGGAGCTATTGATTTTACAATTGTTGGTACGGCAAACCTAGAAACATTTGCGAGTGTATACGAAATTTTCTCTATGCCATACTTATTTACTTCAGAAGATGCATATCATGAGGTTATGAATGACACGGACTATATGAATAAAATTTTCTCAAGTACAGATGAACAAGGTTTTAGAGCTTTAACTTGGTATAATGCTGGAACGCGTAACTTCTATGCGAAAAAAGAAATTGATTCACCAGAAGATATGAAAGGATTAAAAATCCGTGTTCAACAAAGTCCTGCAAGTGTTGCGATGTGTCAAGCATTTGGTGCTGCAGCCAGTCCAATGAGTTTTGGTGAAGTTTATACGGCTATTCAACAAGGTGTCATTGATGGTGCTGAAAATAACGAATTAGCATTAACATCAAATAAGCATGGTGAAGTTGCGAAATATTTCTCTTACAACAAGCATCAGATGATTCCGGATTTGTTGATTGGAAACTTGAGTTTCTTGAATGGTTTGTCTAAAGAAGAAAGAAAAGTATTCTATAAGGCGGCTGAATTATCAAATGAAGAAGAATGTAAACAATGGGATGTGCAAGTTAAAGAAGCTAAGAAGGTAGCACAAGAACAAATGGGCGTTAAATTTATTGATGTCGATGTTTTAGCTTTCCAAAAGAAGGTAAAGGGTGTTCAAGAATCGATCTTAAAGGATAATGCACAGGCAAAACCTATTTATGATCATATTCAAAAAGTAAACAAAAAATACGAAGGCAAGGATGGTGAATAATATGGAAAAATTAAGAAACACAATCAACACTATTCTTGGATGGGCATGTGTATTTGTATTTGCCGTAATGGTAGTCGTAGGTACATACCAAATCGTAGTTCGTTACTTCTTTAATAATCCAAGTACAGTATCTGAAGAATTATTGACTTACAGTTTTACATGGATGGCCTTGCTTTCAACAGCTTTAGTATTTGGTAAAAGAGACCACATGCGTATGGGGTTCTTGGCTGATAAAGTAACAGGACAAAAAAAGAAAGTATTGGAAATCGGTATTGAATTATTAATTATTTTATTCGCCCTTGTCGTTATGGTGTATGGTGGAATTTCTATCATGAAACTAACGATGACTCAAATCACAGCGTCATTAGGTGTAAGTATGGGATTGATCTATACAATCATTCCTTTATCAGGCATTCTAATTGTCATTTATGGCATTATGAATATTATTGATTTGGCGAAAGGAAAGGGTGAATAAGCATGAGTTTATCAGTTTTATCAGGATTAATTATTTTAGTATTGCTAGTGATTATGCTTATTGCAGGTGTTCCCATTGCCGTGGCATTAGGAATTAGTAGTGTTTGTGCAATTTTACCAGTCATGGATCTAAATGTAGCCGTAGTTACAGGTGCACAAAGAATTTTCTCAGGAATCAGTGTATTTAGTTTGTTGGCCATTCCATTCTTTATTCTTGCGGGAAATATTATGAATAAAGGTGGTATTGCGATTCGTTTGATCAATTTAGCTAAAATTGTTACTGGAAGAACACCAGGTGGTTTAGCTCAAACAAATATTTTGGCAAATGCTTTATTTGGAGCTATTTCAGGCTCAGGTACAGCCGCAGCTAGTGCCATGGGATCTATCATAGGTCCAATTGAAAAAGATGAGGGGTATGATCCTAACTTCTCTGCTGCAGCCAATATTGCCACAGCCCCAACAGGATTATTGATTCCACCATCAAATGTAATGATCACATTCTCATTGGTGTCTGGTGGTACAAGTGTTGCTGCCTTATTTATGGCTGGATATATTCCAGGTGCATTGTGGGCATTGGCTTGTATGCTTGTTGTATATATCTACGCAAAGAAAGCTGGATACAGAAGTCAGACGAAATTAACTGGAAAAGAAAAATTTAATGCGTTTATTCAAGCTTTACCATGTTTATTATTAATCATTATTGTCATTGGGGGTATCATTGCCGGCGTCTTTACAGCAACTGAAGGGAGTGTTGTTGCCGTTGTATACTCATTATTACTTTCTATTTATGGATACAAATCAATGAAATGGAAAGATTTACCAGAAATCTTTAGAGCAAGTGCGGAAATGACAGGTATCATTATTTTCTTGATTGGTGTTTCTAGTATTATGTCTTGGGTTATGGCCTTCACGAACATTCCTACAATGGTTTCAAATGGATTATTATCAATTTCAAGCAATAAATACGTCATCCTATTAATGATCAACATTATCTTGTTAGTGGTTGGTACATTCATGGATATGACGCCAGCCACATTGATCTTTACGCCAATCTTCTTACCAGTATGTACTGCATTAGGTATGAACACAATTCACTTTGGTATTATGTTGATCTTCAACTTGTGTATTGGAACAATTACTCCTCCAGTAGGAACAACACTGTTTGTTGGTGTTAAAGTTGGAGGCGTTAAGATTGAAACTGTATTTAAACACTTATTACCATATTTCTTCGCTATTATTGTTGTATTGATGTTAGTTACATATATACCACAATTGAGTCTATGGTTACCTGGTTTAATGGGATATGTAAGTTAGAAGGAAGGAATTTTTAAATGAAACAATTTATGGATAAAGACTTCTTATTGACAAATGAAGTCGCTAAAGAATTATTTTTTGATGTTGCTAATACGATGCCAATTGTAGATTATCATTGTCATATTGATCCAAAAGAAATTGCTGAAGATCGTAAATTTAAGAATATCACGCAAGTATGGCTTGGTGGAGACCACTATAAATGGCGTCAAATGCGTTCAAACGGAGTGGACGAATACTATATTACTGGAGATGCACCCGATCGTGAAAAATTCCAGAAGTGGGCAGAAACGCTTGAAAAAGCTATTGGAAATCCACTTTTCCACTGGTCTCACTTGGAACTTCAAAGATACTTTGGATATCATGGTGTTTTAAATAGTAAAACAGCCGAAGAAGTATGGAATTTGTGCAATGAAAAATTACAACAAGATGATATGAGTGTGCGTAACTTAATTAAAAACTCAAATGTTAAATTATTATGTACTACAGATGATCCGATTGATGATTTACATTGGCATAAAGTGATTAAAGCGGATGAAACATTTGATGTAAAGGTACTTCCTGCTTGGCGCCCAGACAAAGCTATGCGTATCAATAAACCAGAATTTGCCGATTATATGAGCCAATTGGCAACTGTTTCTGATGTTGAAATTCATACTTTTGAAGATATGAAAAAAGCAATCATCAAACGTATGGAATACTTTAATGAAATGGGATGTCTAGTGAGTGATCACGGATTGGATTATGTTATGTATGCCCCAGCAAGTGATGAAGAAATCGAAAAAATCTTTGAAAAAGGATTAAATCATGAAGCTGTTACAGCATTAGAATGTGATCAATATAAGACGGCATTCTTACTGTTCATCGCAAAAGAATACAAACGCTTAGGTTGGGTAATGCAGTTGCACTATGGATGTAAACGTGACAACAACACAACTATGTATAATAAGTTAGGACCAGATACGGGTTATGATTGTATTTCAAACTTTGCACCTGCAGACCAACTTACAAATATGTTGGATGCGATCAATGAAAATGGTGGATTGCCAAAAACAATTCTTTACAGTTTAAATCCTGGGGATGATGAATTGATCGGTACAGTACTTGGATGTTTCCAAAACAGTGATGCGATTGGAAAGATTCAACAAGGATCTGCATGGTGGTTCAACGACAATAAAACAGGTATGGAAAAACAAATGACTTCTTTGGCAAATCTAGGATTATTAGGTAATTTCTTAGGTATGTTGACAGATTCAAGAAGCTTCTTGTCGTATTCAAGACATGAATATTTCCGCCGTATCATGTGTAACTTAATTGGTACATGGGTTGAAAATGGAGAATATCCTTATGATAAAGAAAACTTAACTGAAATTGTTAAGGGTATCTCTTACAACAATGCCGTTCGTTATTTTGGTTTTGATTTATAAAAGTTAATGAAAAAGAGAACTTTGATTTGAGGTTCTCTTTTTTAGTGTCCTAATTCTAAAAAATGATACTTTTTCGATTGAAGTAAAGTCAAAATGAGTCAAGTCTGACTCAAAGCGGGGTAAAAAAGCATAAAAAGGTGTCAAAATCTGAAATTATGAACCAAAACACACTAAAAAAGCAGTGAAATGAGTCAAAATTTAAAATTATGATACTTTTATGTGGTAAAATAATGTAAACAAAGTCAGGAGGCAGAAAAAATGACACCTTTTAGTGCAAATTTATATCCGGTGAATTATAAGATGGATAAAGACTTATTAAGATTATTGTCTCAGGCAAACGCGAAATATACGGAGTATAAGATTAAATTACAGACTTTGGATTTTGATTCAAAATATTTTTTAGATTCAATTTTGTTGAGTGAGAGTTTGAAATCAACTCAAATTGAAGGTACACAGATATCGCAAGATGAAATGTATTATTTAAAATATATGGAAGAAACGGATGATAATAAAGAGATTCAAAATTTAAAGAAAACTGTGGAATATGCATATAAGAAAATTGATGATGGAAAAGATATAGATTTTGAATTGGTGAATACAATGCATAGGCTTTTATTGGACAGTGTTCGTGGTTCTAAAAAGAAGCCAGGTCATATTCGTATAACTCAAAATTGGATTGGTCCTAAAGGAGCGGGTATTGATAATGCGATATTTATTCCTCCAGCACCAGAAAATGTATACAGATTATTAGAAAATTTATATGAATATATGAATGATGAGTTTATCGATCCGTATTTAATTAATGTGGCATTATCTCATGCGCAATTTGAAACGATTCATGCATACTCAGATGGAAATGGACGACTTGGAAGAGCTTTGATTCCTATTCAAATGGCAAGGTTTGAACAAGATAAATCAATATTATACATGTCGGAAATATTGGAATTGTATAAACCTGCATATCAGTATAATCTAATGGAAAGTCGTAAAGGGAACTATTTAGGGTACATTAAATTTTTCCTTCAATGCGTAGTAGATCAGTGCAATAGCTTTATTTATAAAATGAATGAAATAGATAGAATCTACAAGGAAGATATGGCAAAAATGGAAACGATTCATAGTGCAACACTATATAAGATTATGCCAATTATTCTTTCTCAAGTTGTATTTACTAAAAAAGAATTAGAGGATATGACAGGATTATCAAAATCAACAATCAATCGTACGATTCAGAAGATGGAAGAATTAAATGTAATTTCATACGATGATTCTGTTCGCAAAAAGAGTTATTGTTACACAAGTGTATATAATGTGTTTGTTGGAAAAAGAAATTATTAAATAAAAAGTGTTAAATATAGTTATACTTTCCCCTAGAAAAATGTAAAAGATGTTGGAAATTTAAACCAACATCTTTTTAGCTTTTACCTGTTTTTGTTGATGTATTCATTTACGCTTTGTTTGACAATATTGAAGTTGACTTCACCATATTGTAGTAGGGCATTATGGAAGTCTGCATTGTCAAATTTAGATCTTAATCTAGATTTGGCTGTACTCTTTAAATCTACAATTTGAAGATATCCGTAATAGTAAGATAAGAATACAGTTGGATTATCTGCCAATTGATTGTAAATGCTTTCTAATCCTTCTGAACTAAACATATCGCCATATTCATTCTTGAAATCATTGAGTGACATACCATCATAATGAATGCTGATATCCATTAAGACAATGTATAGATTGGTAAGAATGTTATTCAAATTATAGGCTTCTAATAAATCTTTATTATTATCTAAATAATGTAAAGACATGCTTTCCATATAAGTAGCCCAACCTTCAGACATACCCAAATTGTTGTAGAAGAATTGGATTGGATATTTTAAATGTTCCTTGTTGTATTGGGCTTGATACATATGTCCGGCAATACCTTCATGAGCTAATGTTTGATAAAGTGTTAAGCTTGATGGATCATCGCCATAATCACGTTTGTTGTAGCGCATTTGATAGTTTTGTGAATAATCCAAGGCGGGTGTAATAAAGTAGGCAACAATTCCGCTGACAGATTGATCTTCTGGCAGTGCCTTTAAATCATATTTCATGGTTTTTACTTTTGGAAAATCCTTTTTATAGTTCTTTTGAAGGCTTTCTAGAATTTGATTTACATCCGTAAAATCCGTTGAAACCGAATCGAGTTCATACGAAATCATTGGATTGGCTTTATATAGCTTCTGAAATTTAGTGATAGATGAATTGATTGCGGATTGCGTATTCTCTTTAATTGTGGAAATAGAATCGGTAGAACTTGTCGCATTTTCAACTAATACTTCATAATATTTCTTACCATTCTTATAGTTCGACAACCCTTGTAGAGGTTGTATGTTATATTGAAGAGAGGTTAATGTATCTAACATAGCCTGATAACTAGGAAAGAAACTTGTGTCCATGGCATCTTTGACTTGTGCTTTATAAGATGTTGTTTTTTCTTCATCTAGATTTAAAGCGTCAATCGCATTATACAATGCACTTGTGATTGAACTATCCGCTTTATTATTGATCACATCTTGAATATCTTGTGTAACAGAATCATAGTCAAACTGTAAAGTATTTTTATCTGCCTGTTCTTTTGTATATTCCAATACATCGTTTGTGTAGCGAGGCACATCGTTGATGAGTGTAATCAAATCTTGAATGTCTTTTTCATTTCGTAAAATGTATTCAGAAAAAACAGAAATCAAACTTTGATGAAGTCCACTCATTGTACTCCAACAATTATTCAAATATTGAAATTTCTTGTTCTCCGCTTTTAAACTCAATTCATTCTCATACTTTAATTCATCATAGATGGTTTGTTGCGTCTTGTCTAAAGTACTGCGATTAAACTTGTTTAATTCTTTTTGATCTTCTTTGATTTCTTCAGTATTGTCTGTATAAAATTCACCAAGACTTACATCTACATTATTGATATCAATGCCATAGTCTTCTGGATGTTCAAAGAATTGGTGCATCGTTGTATAGTCGTTTTCGGCATATTCAACTACCAATTGGTTTGTGTATTTTGTGAAGTCCTTGTTTTCTTTAGCTGCAAACGTATTATCTTGCATTGTAGTTGAACTACATGCAGTGAGTGATAATACGGTAAAGCTAATAAATAGTTTTTTGAATGTATTTTTCATTAGAATCTCCCAAATTTCAAAAAATGGACTGATTATTCATCAGCCCATGTAATTTTCTTATTTTTAACACCTGCAATAGATGCCAACGCTAAAAGGTCATATCCTTTTTCAGAAATATATGCATGTCCTTTTTGGAAAGCTTTTTCAATCACCATGCCAACACCAACGATTTCAGCTTGTGCCTGCGCAATTAAGTTTTCCGTTCCCTTGAATGCTTCGCCGTTTGCCAAGAAGTCATCAATGAATAATACTTTGTCGCCTTTTTTTAAGTATTCTTTTTCAATACAAATTGGATATGTCTTATTCTTTGTGAAAGAGAAGACTTCCGCAAAAGCAGGATCGATCATTGTGCTTGGTTGTGTTTTCTTGATGAAAATCAATGGCACATTCAAACGAATGGCTGTTGCATAGGCTGGGGCAATACCGCTAGATTCAATGGTTACTACTTTTGTGATGCCTTTGTTTTTAAAATGTTCATAAAATTCATTTCCCATTTCATCTACTAAAGAACAATCAATTTGATGATTTAAAAAAGCATCCACCTTTAATACCTCATCATTAATAAAATGTCCTCTAGTCTCGATTGCGTTTTTCAGTGCTTTCATTTTGCTTTTCTTCCCCATTTCGTTTTATTTGTACAATAGTTTGTCCGATACGATGGTTCTTTACTTCCTTAACATATACATCCATTAAGTCTAGATTGACTTTAAAATGTGAACCTTCATCAGGGATTTGTCCATAATGATTTAGGATATATCCACCAAACGTGTCACAATCCTCGTCTTCTAATGAAATGCCTAAAGCTTTTTCGACATCTTCAATGTCAGCTTGGCCATAGATTCTAAATTGATCTGCATCAATTTGTTGTATTGGATCTGGCTCATCAATATCATCATCTTCTTGAATTTCTCCAAGAAGGGTTTCAATAATATCGTGTAAAGTCACGATACCGGTCATTCCTCCATATTCATCAAGTAAAACCGCAAAGTATACTTTTTTGATTTTCATTTCCTTCAATAAAACATCGGCCTTCATATTTTGTGAAATAAAGAAAGGCTGATCCATTGCTTTATTGATGACGTTATCTTGTTCAATCGAATCTAAACGGAAATAATCACGTGTATCTAGAATACCTACGACATCATCATTATCCTCATCACATACAGGATATAATGTGTGACGATTTTCTAGAATGGTCTTTTTCCATGTTTCTTTATCGTCATTTAGATATAGACAAACAACTTCACTTCGATGCGTACAAATTTCTTCAACGGGTGTATCATCGAACTCAAATAGGTTTTCGATAAACTCTTTTTGACTTGGTTCAACACCGCCACTGTTGATAACTTCATAAATATCTTCTTCGGAATAATCTTCCTGTTCTTTTTTCACTTCAAAACGCAAGAAAAAAGTAAATGGTGTACATAAGGTTTGAATACCTTTCGCAATGGACATAAATGGTTTTTCGAACTGGTTTAAATGTACATTCGCAAATTTTCTTGGTAATAAATCACTCAATAAAATATATACATATACCAATAGAAGTACGACTACATAAAGTAATGGAGTATGGATCATGGGTTGTAAATAGATTACACTCATCACAATGCCAAATATTTCCATGCATAGAGATAACCATTTTAATGTGGCTTGATATTTATAAGATTCATCTTCGATTTCTTTATTTGTAGAAACGATACTACTTGTCATTGAAAACAAGATGTTTAGAATAAATGTAAATAAAATTAAGATGGGAAGGCTCATATTAACCCTCCTAAACTATACTGTAACGGGACTGAATCATCCGGATTCATGAAACTATCACTCCTTCATTAATACCCATTATCATACACAATTTAAAGGCTTTTTTCAATGTGATAAAGAAAACAACCAGAATAAATCCGGCTGTTTTATTGTTGTATGTATTTATCGGCATTATTCATTAAATATTGAATGATGGATTGTCGTGTCACAATACCAATAAAAATTTGACGATCATCAACTACGGGGACGAAGTTTTGTTTCAAAGATTGAGCGAACAATTGATCGACTGGAACATCGATTTGAACTGGTGGCATAAAGTCTCCACGAATTAGTTCACGAATCTCCATTTGTTCAAGATCTTCTTTATGAATCGAAGGATGGTCTAATAAGTACCAAAGAAAATCCCCCTCTGTAATGGTTCCTACATAAACCCCTTCCTTATTAATAATAGGCATCGCCGTATATTTGTGCTTGCGCATGAGGGCAAGTCCATCTTCGACACTGATATTATCGTATAAATATTTAACACTATTTTTAGCCTTCAGAAAAAAGAATACATTTTCCTGCATTGTCTATCACCTCAACTTTATACTACCATAATGTTTATCGTTTAAAAATCATACAATTATGGGAAATTGTGCAGAAGTATGATAGAATTTCTGTAAAAGTGGAGGCAAGAAAATGGAACAATATAAAAAAGAGTTTATTGATTTCATGTTGGAATCTAAAGTATTAAAATTTGGTGATTTTACACTAAAATCAGGACGTAAATCCCCATTCTTTATGAATGCTGGTGGATATGTTACAGGTAATCAGTTAAAAAGATTAGGTGAATATTACGCAAAGGCAATCGTTGATCAATATGGTAAAGACTTCGATGTATTATTCGGACCTGCATATAAGGGAATTCCATTGGCTGTTGCGACGACAATCGCATTAGATCATTTATATGGAATGGAAGTTCGTTATTGTTCAGATCGTAAAGAAGAAAAAGATCATGGAGCTGATAAGGGAAGTTTCTTAGGAACAAAACTACAAGATGGAGATCGCGTTGTTATGATTGAAGATGTTACGACATCTGGAAAATCAATGGAAGAAACAGTGCCAAAGGTTCGTGGCGCAGCAAATGTTGAAATCGTTGGATTGATGGTTTCTTTAAATCGTAACGAAAAGGGAAAAGGTGAAAAAACCGCATTAACGGAAGTTAGTGAATTATATGGTTTCCCAACAGCTGCTATCGTATCCATGCCAGAAGTGATTGAATATTTAGGTGATAAATTAGATCCTGAATTAAAATCAAGAATTGATGCATATTATGAAGAATATGGAGCTAAGGAATAGAGTCGAAAGATTCTATTCTTTTTTGTTTACTTTGTGCATTGCGGTATATTTTGCATAAAAACACTTTGCGCACGGCGGTATATTTTGCACTAAATTACTTTGCGCACTGCGGTATGTATGGTGTATAATATTTTATATAAAGGAGATATCGCAATGGAAATAAAAAGAAAGATTTATTCTAAACTTTTGAAATGGAAACAGGAAACAAATGGATCCAAAGCATTGTTGATTGAAGGGGCTAGGCGTATTGGAAAATCTACAGTGGCAGAAGAGTTTGGTCGAAACGAATACAAATCTTATGTTTTAATTGATTTCAACAAGGCTTCAAATACGATTATTAAAGCGTTTGATAATTTAAACGATTTAGATACTTTTTTTCAAATTATTTCTTTGGAAATGAATGTTCGATTATTTAAAAGAGAATCGTTGATTATATTTGATGAAATACAAAGATTTCCTCAAGCTAGACAAGCCATTAAATATTTGGTTGAAGATGGACGCTATGATTATTTAGAAACGGGTTCTTTGATTTCGATTAAAGAAAATGTTGAAAATATCACATTGCCATCCGAGGAAAGAAAGATTCGTATGTACCCTGTAGATTTTGAAGAGTTCATGATCTATATGGGTGAGGAATTATTATTTGAATATATTAAAAATTGTTGGGATAAGAAAAAGCCTTTAGATGAAAAAATGCATTCGAAGGTTATGTATTTATTTAAAGAATATTTGCTGGTTGGGGGAATGCCACAGGCATTAAAAGCTTATAAGAATGGAAATAAAGATTTTTATGCGGCAGATGTGGAAAAAAGAGATATTCTTGAACTCTATCGTGATGATATCAAGAAAGCCGCTAAAAGATACAATTCAAGAGTGTCAGCTTTGTTTGAGAATATCCCAGGATATTTATCTACACACGAAAAAAGGGTTGTTTTATCTGAACTAGGAGAATCTAATCGTAGTTTTGACAGATATGATGAGCCTTTATTCTGGCTAGATGATTCTATGATTTGTAATTTATGTTACAGGTGTACAGATCCAAATGTAGGATTTGCGTTAAATAAAGACGATTCTTATGTGAAATGCTACATGGGAGATACAGGATTATTAGTGAGTTTGGCATTTAGTGAAAATGAGTTGAGTTCTTCAAGATTGTATCAACAAATCATGAATGATAAATTATCATTAAATAAAGGTATGTTGTATGAGAATATGATTGCGCAAATGATTACATCTATGGGAAAAAAGCTTTATTTTTATACAAAGTATAATAAGGAAAAGCATAGAAATGATATTGAAATTGATTTCTTATTATCGAATGAGAGTAAAACAAATCTAAAAGTATTTCCAATCGAAGTAAAATCTTCAAAGAATTATTCAGCTACGTCTTTAGATAAATTTAAAGACTTATTTGGCAAGAAAATCGCAACACCATATATTGTTCATCCAAAAAATTTTGCAAGAAAAGATAATATAATTTGTATTCCACCATATATGGTATGTGCAGCGTTGAGTGATGATTTAGAATAGGGTCGAAAGATTCTATTCTTTTTGGCTTAACTAGCAATTTGGTGACTTTGCTATAATTCTTCTTTTTATCACTTACACGAATAACCACTCGTTTTTCAAATCCTTTAAGCGAGTGATTTTATAGATGTTTTTCAATCTAAGTAGTAC
>NZ_VUMR01000032.1 GCF_009696075.1 Holdemanella porci
CCTACTTTAGTTTCCTTGTCTCTGTTTGTGTTTTGGGTTTTCACAAATTACCATCACACGTCCTTTGCGTCGAATTACTCGACACTTGTCGCAGATTGGTTTAACAGATGGTCTTACTTTCATCTTTCTTCCTCCTACGTAATGATTCACGTATTTTAATGGCCCTGCTAAAATGCGTATGTGTACATGCGGATTTTAACAGAAACGTGAATGTATAAATCGCAAGCAAAGTTGCGCTTATATATTATAAGCGCAACTTAGTTGTTTTTCAAGGCTTCTTTTAATTCTGGCCAAATTTCTTCCATAGATTTTGACGCATCAATTCTTGAAACCATATTTTTATCTTCATAATATGCAATTACTGGTTCAGTATTCTTTGCATATTCATCTAAACGAACCTTTAAGCTTTCTTCGTTGTCATCTTTACGTTGTGTTAATTCACCACCGCAAACATCACATACACCTTCAACTTTTGTTGGTTTTGAATAGATGTTGTAGATTTCTCCACAATTTTTACAAGTGCGACGACCTGTAATACGACGAGTTAATTCGTCAAATGGAACATCCATATAAACAATTTTTTCAACTGCTAAATCTGTTCCATTAGTCATTTCTTCAAAAGCTTTTGCCTGAGCCAAAGTTCTTGGATATCCATCTAATAAATATCCGTTCTTTTTATCTTCCAAAGTGTTTAAGTAATCCTTAACCATTTTGTTTGTGATTTCATCAGGTACTAATAAACCTTTTTCAGAATACGCTTTTGCTTGTAGACCCAATTCAGTTCCACCAGCAATATTTGCACGGAAAATATCTCCTGTAGAAATATGATTCAAATTGAATTCTTCTTTGATCTTAGTAGAGAATGTTCCCTTACCAGAACCAGGAGCTCCCATAATAAATATATTCATATCTATTCTCCTGAAGATCTTAGTCTTCGTAATATTTCTTGTAAGATTTTTGAGTAATCAATCCTTGTACTTGACGTACTGTTTCAATAGCAACACCAACAACGATAATCATTCCTGTTCCACCCAAAGCCATTGAGCCTGGAAGATCAGGCCAAATTAATGGCATGACATGTGGCATAACAGCAATAAATGCTAAAGCAACAGATCCTAATACTGTAATTCTTGATAAAACACGGTTAATATAGTCTTTTGTTTCCGAACCTGGTCGAACACTAGGAATATACGATCCAGATTTACCCAAGTTTTCAGCAACTTTTTCTGGATTAATTTGCATCTTCGTATAGAAGAATGTAAAGAATAAAATCAATAATACATAAATTACAAGTGAATACCATGTCTGTAACCCTAACCATTTTTGCATTTCTTTAGTGAAATCATTTGATGGAAAGAATGAAGCAATTTGAATTGGTGCCATCATCAATGAACTAGCAAAGATGACCGGAATAACACTTGCTGAATTGACTTTCAATGGCAAGTAGTTTGCTTCACTTGGTTTGCTCAATGAAATTGAACTTGATGTATATTGAATTGGAATTCTTCTTTCCGCTGTATTAATCAACGTAACAAAGATAATAATTAATAAGTATATTAATATATACGCAGCAAATAACCAAGCCCCATAGGAAGGCGCAGACTCACCTGAAATTAAGCTTGACCATGCACTGGAGAATTGTTGCGGCATACGCCCAACAATACCAGCCATAATTACCATGGAAATACCATTTCCGATACCTTTCATGGAAATTTGGTCTCCAATCCACACTAAAAACATGCTTCCTGCTGCAAATATTGTAGCAATATATAAAATCTTACTGATTGTAACACCGCCGACAATCAAACCTGTATATGCTTTTGAGAAACCATATACTAATGAGAATGATTGCACAAAGGCAAACACGACCGCAAGATATCTTGTGTACTTGTCTAATGTTTTACGACCATTAGCCCCTGCTTTACTCAACTCTGTTAAGTGAGGAATGACGTCCATACTTAATAACTGAATAATGATAGAAGCTGTGATATAGGGAGTAACTCCTAAAGCGAAGACAGAGAACTGTTCAAGTCCTCCACCTCCTAAAAGATTTAACATTGCGAACAATGAGTTTTCCCCAAGACCATTTACTAAATCTGTTGTATTTACATCAGGTACAGTAATGGCTGATCCCAAACGATAGACAAGAAAGGCAAATAGGGTGAATAGAATCCTATTGCGGATATCCTTATTCGTCCACATTGCCTTTATCTTGCCTGCCATATTATAGAACCTCTACTTTTCCGCCTGCTTTTTCAATTGCTTCTTTAGCTGACTTAGAGAATTTAACTGCTTCAACAGTTAATTTTTTAGTTAACTCACCGTTACCTAAAACTTTAAGTCCAGAAAGTTCTTTATTAATAATTCCAGCTTCAATTAAAGCAGCTGCATTAACAGTTGCTCCATCTTCGAATCGATTTAATGTTTCAACGTTAACGATAGCATATTCTTTACGGTTGAAGTTAGTAAATCCACGTTTTGGTAAACGTCTTGCTAATGGTGTTTGACCACCTTCAAAACCTAAGCGAACTCCTCCACCTGATCTTGATTTTTGACCTTTTTGTCCACGACCGCTTGTTTTTCCGTTTCCGCTTCCAGGTCCACGACCAACACGGTTACGTTCTGTGCGAGTTTCGGCTAAATTCATTGTATGTAATTTCATCTGATTTACCTCCTATTACCCGCGAATTTCTTCTGGCTTCTTACCACGAAGCGCAGCAACGCTTTCTACAGTTCTTAAGTTCTGTAATGCATCAACTGTTGCACGAACAACGTTGATTTTTGTACGTGATCCTAAACATTTAGTTAAGATATCAGAGATACCTGCAAGTTCAAGGATTGCACGAGTTGCACCACCAGCGATAACACCAGTACCTTCGATAGCTGGACGCATGTATACAGATCCTGCACCATATCTACCAGTGATTTCGTGAGGGATTGTTGTACCGATTACTGGTACTGTGAAGATGTTTTTCTTAGCATCTTCAACAGCTTTTTTGATTGCATCAGGAACTTCGTTAGCTTTTCCTGTACCAATACCTACTCGGCCTTTACGATCTCCAACTACAACTAATGCAGCAAAACGGAAACGACGTCCACCTTTAACTACCTTAGTTACACGGTTGATTGAGATTACTTGTTCTTCAAATTCTTTTTGGTCTCTTTTTGGTTTTCTATCCATTGCCATTGTGCGACCTCCTAAAATTCCAAGCCAGCTTCACGAGCTGCTTCTGCTAAAGCTTGTACACGACCAGTATAAACATATCCACCACGGTCAAATACAACCTCTTTAATATTCTTTTCTAGTGCGCGCTTAGCAATTTCAGTTCCTACCAAACGAGCTGCTTCCACGTTTCCACCATTTTCTAATTTCATGTCAACACTTGAAGCACTGACCAATGTGTTTTGGTTAACATCATCAATGATTTGAACATGGATGTGTGCGTTACTTCTGAATACGCATAAACGTGGGCATTCTGGAGTTCCGCTAATTTTTGTACGTACACGTTTGTGACGACGTACACGAGTTTCATTACGTGATACTTTAGTAAACATTTTTGATCTCCTTTCCCACTACTATTTCTTACCTGCTGTTTTACCTTCCTTACGACGGATGATTTCACCAACATAGCGAATACCTTTTCCTTTGTAAGGTTCTGGTCTACGAACAGCACGAACATTTGCTGCAAATTCTCCAACTTCTTGTTTATCGATACCTGCAACTTTGATAGTTGTAGCAGTTGGACAAGTTACTTCTAAGCCTTCTTTAACTGGCATCTCAACTTGGTGAGAATATCCAACGTTTAAAGTTAATACGTTTCCTTTCATTGCTGTACGGAATCCGATACCAACTAATTCTAAGTCTTTAGTGAATCCTTCAGATACACCAACTACCATGTTGTGTAACAAAGCACGAGTTGTTCCGTGTAATTGTTTTGTGTGTTTTTCGTCATTTGGACGTTTTACAGTGACAACATTATCTTCTACGTGGATTTCCATCAAAGAAGAGAATGTACGTGTTAAAGTACCTTTAGGTCCTTTAACAGTCACCTCATTCCCAGCAGCTACTTCAACAGTAACTCCTGCAGGAACGGTAATCAGTTTATTCCCGATACGTGACATTACGTTTTATCCTCCTATATATTTATTACCAAACGTAAGCAATAACTTCTCCACCTAAGTGGTTCTTTCTTGCTTCTTTGTCAGTCATCATTCCATTACTTGTAGAAATGATTGCGATACCTAATCCGTTTAATACGCTAGGTAAGTTTTCAACTTTAGCGTAAACACGAAGACCAGGTTTAGAAATTCGACGTAAACCGCTGATAACTTTTTCATTGTTAGGTCCGTATTTCAATTCGATGTTCAAAGTTTTCTTAACATCGCCTTCTACGTTGAAGTCTACGATGAAACCTTCGTTTTTCAAAATTTGAGCAATTGCTTTCTTTTCATTGCTCGCTGGCATACTGACAGAGGCATGCTTTTGTTGCAAAGCATTGCGGATTCTAGTCAGCATATCCGCAATAGGATCAGTCATAATCATATGCAATATACCTCCTTACCAACTAGCCTTTTTAACTCCAGGAATTTGACCTTTGTAAGCCAATTCACGGAAGCAAATACGACATAATTTGTACTTTCTTAATACAGAGTGTGGACGACCACAACGTTCACAACGAGTGTACTCACGAACTTTAAATTTTTGAGGACGCTGTTGTTTGTTAATCATTGATTTCTTTGCCATTTAAAAGCTCCTCCTACTTTTTGAAAGGCATACCCATTTGAGTTAATAATGCCTTTGCTTCTTCGTTTGTTTTCGCTGATGTAACGATTACGATGTCCATACCACGAGTACGGTCTACTTTATCGAAATCAATTTCAGGGAAAATGATTTGTTCTTTAATACCTAATGTATAGTTTCCACGACCATCGAAGCTAGTATCGCTAACTCCACGGAAGTCACGTACACGAGGTAATGAAATGTTGAATAACTTATCTAAGAATTCATACATTTTTTCTTTACGTAAAGTAACTTTACATCCAATTGGCATACCTTCACGCAATTTGAAGTTCGCAATTGATTTTTTAGCCTTTGTTACTACTGGAGCTTGACCAGTGATAGCTGTCAATTCTTCAACAGCTTCGTCTAATAATTTAGCGTTAGTGATAGCATCACCTACACCAATATTAATAACTACTTTTTCAACGTGAGGTACTTCCATGACAGATTTGTATTCGAAATCTTTCATCATTTGAGGGACAACTACGTTTTTATATTTTTCTTGTAAACGATTCATCTTCTACCCTCCTACTTCACTTCATTACCGCTCTTCTTGAAGACGCGTGTTTTTACATTTTTACCATCTACAACTTCAACTTTTGTTGTAATACGGCTAGCAACTTTTGCTTTTTCATCATAAAGCATTACATTTGAAACATGAATTTTAGCTTCTTTTTCAACGATTCCACCATCAGGATTTGCTTGAGTTGGTTTCAAGTGTTTTTTAACCATGTTAACACCTTCAACGATAACTCTGTCTTCCTTAGGGAATACAGCTTTTACTTCACCGATTGTGCCTTTGTAAGCACCTGTAATAACTTTTACTTTATCACCTTTTTTAATTCTCACTTAGACACACCTCCTATAATACTTCTGGCGCAAGAGATACGATCTTCATGAAGTCTTTGTCACGTAATTCACGAGCAACTGGACCGAAGATACGAGTTCCCTTAGGCGTCTTGTCATCTTTAATGATTACACATGCGTTATCATCAAATTTGATGTAAGTTCCGTTTTCACGACGAACACCACGACGTGTACGTACGATTACGGCTTTAACTACATCACCTTTTTTTACGGATCCACCAGGAGTAGCCTGTTTAACAGCACATACAACGACATCACCGATGTTTGCAAATTTTCTTACGCTACCACCTAAACAACGGATAACTAAAACTTCTTTAGCTCCAGTGTTGTCAGCAACGCGCATACGACTTTCGTTTTGAATCATTGCTTTCTCCTCCTAGTATTAACCACGAGCCTTTTCAACGATTTCAACTAAACGGAAACGTTTTGTAGCAGATAATGGACGAGTTTCCATAATTACTACTTTATCTCCGATACGTGCTTCGTTGTTTTCATCGTGAGCTTTAAATTTCTTAGAATATTTAACACGTTTACCATATAATGGGTGTGTTTTTTTAGTTTCTACCATAACTGTGATAGTTTTATCCATTTTATCAGACACAACAGTACCACGGTATACTTTACGAGCGTTTCTTTCCATAGATACGTCCTCCCTACTCTTGGCCAGCGTTTTCACGCTCTGTCAATACAGTTTTAATACGAGCAATTGTTTTCTTAACAGTTTTTAAACGAGCTGTATTTTCTAACTGTCCTGTGGCTTGCTGGAAACGAAGGTTAAAAAGTTCATCTTTAAGCGTATCGATTTCCTGAAGAAGCTCTTCATTTGTTTTTTCGCGGATTTCTTTAGCTAACATTACTTCACTTCTCCTTTTCTAGCAAAACGAGTCTTAACTGGTAATTTGTGAGCAGCAAGACGTAAAGCTTCACGAGCTACTTCTTCACTTACTCCACCAACTTCGAACATTACACGTCCTGGTTGAACTACTGCTACCCATCCTTCAGGAGCACCTTTACCAGAACCCATACGAACCTCTAGAGGTTTTTTAGTACGTGCCATGTGAGGGAAAATACGAATCCAAACATTTCCTCCACGTTTCATATAACGTGTCATAGCAATACGGGCTGCTTCAATTTGACGGTTACTTACATAGTTTCCAGATTCAGCAACCAATCCATATTCACCAAAGTCAATAGTACGACCTGCTTTTGAACGACCTTCGTAGCTCAAACGGTGAGGACGACGATACTTTGTACGTTTAGGCATTAACATTATTCGTTACCTCCTTTTTCTGCAGGTGCTGCAGCTTTAGCAGCATCTTTAGGGGCACGGTTTGAACGAGCATCTGGACGACGACGTCCTTTTCCTTTACGCATTGGGCGTTGTTTTGGAGCTTCTGGTTCTTTAACCATTTCACCAGGTAATACTTCACCACGGCAGATCCAAACTTTTACACCTAAACGACCATATTGAGTCGCTGCTTCTTCCCAAGCATAGTCAATATCACTACGTAGTGTATGTAAAGGAACAACTCCTTCTGAATATCCTTCAGTACGTGCCATATCAGCTCCACCAAGACGTCCAGATACAGCAGTTTTGATACCTTTTGCACCAGCACGCATAGTGTTTTGAATAGCTTTTTTCTGAGTTGCACGGAAAGATTTACGTCCTTCCAATTCGTTAGCAATCCAACGAGCTACTAAACGAGCATCTAAGTTAGGATTAGCAACTTCTACAACGTTAATTTGTACGTTCTTTGCAGAAGCGATTTTTGAAACTTGTTTTTTCAATCCTTCGATTGATTTTCCATCTTGACCGATTACTACACCAGGGTGAGCAGTACGGATGATAACTGTCATACGACCCTTAGTACGTTCGATTTCGATACGAGAGATTTGAGGGTCTGCCTTACGTTTGTCGACAGCTTCGTTTGATAATTTAGCGTAGTATGCTTCAACCAATTCACGAATCTTAACATCTTCCATTAATAATGTTCCGAATTCTTTATCGTCAGCGTACCATCTTGATTGCCAGTCACGAATGACTCCGACACGCATTCCAATTGGACTTACTTTCTGTCCCATAGCTTACCTCCTACTCTTTTTCAGCCACTACAACTGTAATGTGGCTTGTACGTTTGTGAATAGCACTCGCACTACCTTTAGCACGAGGCATGAAGCGTTTCAAAGTAATTCCTTCGTCAGCCCAGCAAGCCTTCACATATAACTTGCTTTCATCTAAATCGTTATTGTTAACTGCGTTAGCAACAGCTGAGTGTAATACTTTACCAACAAGATATCCACCTTTGTTAGGTAAGAATTTCAAAATAGCAGCTGCTTCTTCTACGTCTTTTCCACGGATCAAGTCTAAGACAAGTCTTGCTTTACGAGGTTGAATACGTAGAGTTTTTGCGGTAGCTTTTACTTCCATTTCTTCTCCTCCTACTATCTAGATTTCTTATCATCTGATCCATGACCAGTGTATTTACGTGTTGGAACGAATTCACCTAATTTGTGTCCAACCATGTCTTCTGTTACATAAACAGGAACATGTTCCTTACCGTTATAAACGGCAAATGTGTGTTCAACAAATTGAGGGAAGATTGTAGAACGACGGCTCCAAGTTTTAATTACTTCTTTTTTTTCGGCTTCATTTAATGCAACAACCTTTTTCATCAAATGGTCATCACAGAAAGGTCCTTTTTTCAAACTACGACTCATTGTATCTTACCTCCTTGCCTACTTACCATTACGACGACGTACAATTAATTTTGTACTAGCCTTCTTGTTACGACGAGTTTTAACACCCAATGCTTTTTTACCCCAAGGAGTCATTGGTGATTTACGTCCGATAGGAGTACGTCCTTCACCACCACCATGAGGGTGATCATTAGGGTTCATTACAGAACCACGAACAGTTGGGCGAATACCTCTCCAACGGTTACGTCCTGCTTTACCATAGTTAACTAAGCTGTAATCTTCATTACCAACTGTACCTACAGTAGCACGGCAATTAGCCAATACTTTACGAACTTCACCAGAAGCTAAACGTAAAGTTACATATTTTTCTTCAATACCTAAGATCTGAGCTGAACATCCAGCACTACGAGCCATCTGTCCACCTTTACCAGGTTTCAATTCAACGTTGTGAATGAATGTACCTTCAGGCATGTTTCTCATTTCGCAGCAGTTACCAAGTTTAATATCTGTTTCTGCTCCTGATACAACTGTCATACCAACCTTCAAATCTTTTGGAGCGATGATATAACGTTTTTCACCATCAGCATAGTTTAACAATGCAATGTTTGCTGAACGGTTTGGATCGTATTCGATTGTAGCAACACGTGCAGGCACGTTGTCTTTGTTACGTTTGAAATCGATGATACGGTAAGTTCTTTTGTGACCAGAACCTTGGTGACGTGTAGTAATACGTCCTGTGTTGTTTCTTCCACCTTTAGATTTCAATGGAGCTAACAAACTTTTTTCTGGTTTAGATGTTGTGATTTCATCTTTAGCCAAAGTTGTCATTCCACGACGTCCAGGTGTCATTGGTTTATACTTCTTAATTGGCATAAACTTAATTTTCCTCCTTATCGCAATATTTATTCAGGAAATAGCGTCTTCTCCCTGATTATTCTTCAGAACCGAACAATTCGATTGTTTGTCCTTCTTTAATTTTTACAATAGCTTTGTGTACAGCGCTTGTTTTTCCAACATAACGACCTACACGTTTTGTTTTTGGTTTGCAGTTCATTGTATTTACTTTTACAACTTCTACATTGAATGCAGCTTCAACAGCTTTAGCAATTTCGATTTTGCTAACACCCTTAACTACTTCAAAAGTTACTTTGTTATCTTCAGCCATCATCTTCATAGTTGCTTCAGTGATGATTGGGCGGATAATTACGTCTCTGTAATCTTTCATTATGCCAATGCCTCCTCAACTTGTTTTACGGCAGCGCTTGTCATAACAACTTTGTTTGCATTTACTAAATCGTAAGTGTTGATTGCAGAAGCAGACATTACTGTAGCTCCAGCAATATTACGTGCTGATAAGTAAACGTTTGTTGCATCTTCACTATCTGCAACAACAAACAATGTTTTCTTAGGCGCTTGGATAGCTTCAATAATTGAAACAAATGTTTTTGTTTTTGGTTCAGCAATTTCAAATTTATCCAAAACGCTGAATGCTGTTTCTTGAACTTTTTCGCTCAATGCAGATTTAACTGCTAAACGGCGAACTTTTTTGTTAATGCGGTATGCATAGTTACGTGGAGTAGCTCCGAATACAGTTCCACCACCTCTAAATTGAGTAGCACGGATAGAACCTTGACGAGCACGTCCTGTACCTTTTTGACGGTAAGGCTTGCGTCCACCACCAGAAACTTCGCTACGACCCTTAGTGTCAGCAGTTCCTTGACGACGGCTTGCCATTTGCATTACTAATGCATCATACATAGCCTGTTGGTGTGGTTCAATTCCGAAAACAGCGTCGTTCAATTCGATTGAACCAACAACTGCACCAGCTTGGTTAATTACGTCGATAGTAGCCATTATTGAACCTCCTTATTTGCAGTATAGTCAACTAAAGTAACAGGTTCTTTATCTCCCTTGCTAGTTTTAGCAGTACGTACCATTACACAGCCTTTTCTAGGTCCAGGAACGTTACCTTTAATTAACATATAGTTGTTTTCTGTATCAACTTTAATAACTGTCAAGTTTTGATTTGTAGTAGTATATCCACCTTCTTGACCAGCCATGATAGTACCCTTCATAATACGTCCTTGACGTGAAGTAATACCGTTTGTAGCTAATGAACCGATGTGACGAATGTTCTTAGATCCACCGTGAGTCTTTGGACCTTGGTGAGCATTGTTACGAACGATTGTACCATTGTAACCTTTACCTTTACTTGTACCGATTACATCTACTGTTTCTCCTGCAGCAAAGATATCAACGTTAACTAAATCCCCAACGTTTACGTCCATGTCACAGTCGCGCACTTCCTTAATGAAACGCTTTGGACTTGTATTTGCTTTTTTACAGTGTCCGATGTTTGCTTTAGTTGTGCGTTTTTCTTTGATTTCTTCAAATCCTAATTGAACTGCGTTGTAACCATCTGTTTCAATTGTTTTCTTTTGTAAAACAACGTTTGGTGTTACTTCAACTACAGTTACCGGAATCAATACACCATCTTCAGTGAAGACTTGTGTCATTCCTAATTTTCTTCCTAATAGTCCTTTCATCATTGACACCTCCATTAAAGTTTAATTTCGATGTCGACACCGCTAGGAAGTTCAAGTCTTTGTAAAGAATCAATCGTTTCCTTGTTTGGTGCAACAATCTCAATCAAACGCTTGTGCGTACGAATTTCAAATTGTTCACGTGAATCTTTGTATTTGTGAACCGCACGAAGAATTGTTACTACCTGTTTTTCAGTAGGTAATGGAACTGGTCCTACAACCTTTTTAGCTCCGTGTTTTGTCGCAGCTTCGACAATTTTCTTTGCACTATCATCTAAGATTCTGTGCTCATACGCCTTTAAGCGAATTCTCATAGTATTTTTTGCCATGTTTAACTCCTTTCGTTTATTCTAGATAAACATGCTCCATGCGAATTACCTGGCCACACCCATGACAACGGTTCTCAGTGGGTCAGCAACCTCGCACTTCATCGCAAGCTCCTGTATTCTAACACATATATTTCATGCATTCAACCCCTAAATTAAAAAAATTTAATAATTCTTTTAAAGCCCTTATTTATCGTGTTTTAACACGTTTTATTTTTTATTTTTTTAACTGTTTCCAAAAAATAACTGTGACAACTGATATCAGTGGGTCGCAAATATTGTTTTAAACAATAAAAATACACCTGTTTTTTAAAAACATGTAAAAAAGCGTCTGTTTTTAATCAACAGACGCTAACCAATCCTCTAAATTGTGACAATATGTATCATGATCATCCACAAAACACATATGACGACATTCTGGCATTAAATGCCATTTTGCATTTTTTATTCCATCATACATAGTTTTGGCAACTAATGGTGTACATAAATCATTCGTTCCACTTATTATTAGTGCCGGAACTTGAATTTCGTTCAATCGATTTGTATACTCAAAATCCTTCAAAGTTCCAAGCGGAGTATATTCATTAGGTCCCCAGCCAATTAAATAGGCACGAGTCCCAGCTTTCTTTTCTCTTTTAACACATTCTGGCGTATCTTCATCAAATGGCCCTGCACAATGAAGCTGCATATAATGCTCATTAGCCAATTGATATTGATCAGATTCATAGTCTTCACTTAAAATTGCTCGTTGCTCATCATCCGACATAAATGAAATCATACGATGTTGCTCTTTAGCCCATAGTGAAGCTGAAGATAATGTACTCGAAAGAATTAAAGACTTCAATCTCGTGCTTTTCTTTTCAATCGCATAGGCAATGGCTAACATACCACCCCAGGATTGTCCCAACAAATGACAAGATTCAATATTTAAATACTCCATCAACGCTTCAAGTTCTTCCATCCACGTATCTTGATTCCACAATTCATCATGACCTTCTACAAATGATTTACCACAGCCAAGTTGATCGTACATAATCACTTTTCTTCCCGTCTTAGCAATACAATCCAACACTTCAAAATAATTATGTGTTGATCCTGGTCCTCCATGTAAACAAATCAATGGAGTCTTATCTCCTCCATCCACAATACGATAGTATGTTTTAAAGCCCTTAAACGGCATATATCCATCATTTATTTCCATTTTTATCACCATTCACTTATTCCATCATTATATTCACTGCAACAATCTATCCAATATTCCTTATTAGCACAAATTGTATCCGTGAATTCTTCATAATCTTCTTTTGATAATCGATAAAACTTTTTAAGATTTGCAATTGTTGACTTAACTGTATCCTGTGTGCTCCACATACACTTACGTATGAAAAAGTATCCAAAGAAATCACTTAAGTATTCATCCTTACAACCATTTTCCATAGTTAAAGCATCTTCATTCAACAAAGAATCGTTTAAATAAAAATCTACTTTTCCATAATGACGCTTTATTGTTTTATCAACAAATCCCTTTTTTGAAAGTTCATTTACAAATCCTTCAATGTACTTTGTGTTAATTTTGCGAATTTCATCGCATTACTTTTCGAATTTTTCAAAATCTATCATATCATTTCTTTTGTAGATATATATTCATATCCACATCTCCTTCTATTCCATTAACTTGACCTTTATTTGAATATTGCCACATATCAAATTTATCCTCCATCGGACAACTTATTGAATAACTTGCTAGCCAAATCGGATATTTTGATATTCTTTCAAAATCATAATTTTGATATAACCAAGTCATATTTCCATATACCATTGGTTGATATCCAGCTTCTTTGATCTTTTTACAAAACCGTAAGGCCAGCTTCGTTCTTTGTTCTAGAGACAAATCATCAATTCTTCCACCCTGATCAAATTCTTCCATATCATAAACAACTGGCATTTGAATCTTATATCCCTTAATTTTATTCAACACTAAATCTACTTCTTCATCAATCTCTTCAGCCGAAATTGCACTCGAGAAAAAATAAGCACCTGCCTTAAGATGATTCTGAATAGCTTGTTGAATATTTGTATTAAAATATTCATCTTCATGTAAGATTCCCTCTTGGGCACCACGATAACCTATCCTTAACATCGCAAACTCAATTCCATCCGTCTTTACAGCTGCCCAGTCAACAGCTCCATTGTGACTTGATACATCAATTCCAGTGGATACCTTATACAAAGAATCTTTATATGTCATTAATCCATTTTCCAAAGAAAATAAATTTAAATCATAATAGTTCTTTTCTTCTATTACCGATTCTTCTTGTGTAAACAACATGTAAATCACATAAACACTACCACTCACAATTAAAATAGGAATCAATATAAGAATTAAAATTCTACTTAATTTAACTTTTCTTCTCATACTCCAATGACCTTAAGAATTTCTAAGCTTGCATTTCTTGACATTATAGGACTTTCAATCAAACCACTCTCTATACAAGTACACGCATGTTCGATTTCACCAGTAAAATCCGATTTCTGTTCTACCACAATCTTTTTATCATTCATTACAAGTTCTGTATTCTTCCAAAAATTCTTACAAGTAACACTACCCTTTGTACCATATATATGAGCTGTATTTTCCATATCCACATCCCAACTTGTTGCGATATGTGCCACGCACCCATTTTCATATTCAATCAAAGCTTCATCCTGAAATCGAGATACTTTCAATATTGAGCTATTCGCCATTCTATTTGCATAACAAATAGGGTAAACCCCAATATCAAACATGCATCCAGATCCTGGCTGGTTAAAATGCCAGTCTGAAATTGTTTCTGTCAGTTTTGTTGCATATTGAGCATCTATTGATTTTATTTCACCAATTTCTTCATTTGAAATCATTTCAAATAATTTTTGATTTAATGGTGTGAAAACCGTTTTATGGGCTTCCATTAAAAAACAGTTTTGTTGGTGTGCATAATCAAAGCATGCATGTAATTCTTCACTAGATACACACATTGGTTTTTCGCAAACTACATGTTTATGATTTGCCAATGCCAACTGAATATGTTTGGCATGTAAATAATTTGGCGTACAAATATATATCATATCTATATTTGTATCCTTCAACATCTTCTCATAGTTATCGTAAGCTTTTTCGGCTCCGTACTCCTCTTTAAAAGCATCCGCTTTTTCTATACTAGAAGAACATACTGCATATAGATTCGCATTACGTGAAAACAAAACACCTTGTATTACGCGACGGCTAATACCACCTAAGCCATAAACTCCAATTTGTACCATTCTATTCACCTTCTTTTTAAGATTACTTTAAGTTCTTCTCCTTATTCTATATGTATATAGAAATAAGCAGTTACCTCATTTACTCACTATACTTCTCTCTTTCTGCCTATTTCTTTCACATATGACAAATGTCCATGGAATTACTCCATGGACATCTTATTGTATGCAGTTTTTGCCATTTGCGCATATCCCTCATCACTTGGATGTAAGTGATCTCCACTATCAAATGCATCTTGCATTTTATGTCCATCGCAAATATCTTTATCAAAATCAATTACGCCATCAATTTCATCCGTTGTACGAATCCATTCATTGACTTCATTACGCAAGTTCTCTCTAAAATATGCATAAGTACGCCAGCCTTCAATCGGAATCAACGTCCCAATATAGACTTTCATTCCTAATGATTTCGCGTGCTTTACATATTTTCTTAAACCCTCAATCAATTCCTTACTTGACGGAAGATCTTGCCATGGTCTAAATTCATTCTTTTCAACACCGACTGGATGAATAATATCATTTATTCCTTGCAGAATAATTAAAGTATCACTCCCAGCCACATGCATCTCGTGACCAAATCGATAATCTCCTTTTAATCCATATGCTTCATACTGTACACAAGAATATTGTCTTAAAATACGTGTACCACTAACGGCTTTTCGAACTACAGACACTTTTTTATTATTTTCCCACATTAACTTCTGTAAATAATCGGGCCAATCCTGCGAAGTAATAGAATCACCATAACAAGTAATAACTTTATATTCTGGTTCTGTCAAAACAGCCACTTCGCTTAAGAAAAACACCCATGGCGTCTTCATGCTTGAAGCATGATCCATAATACCTGCATGAGAGAAATCACCTTCTCCAAAATAACCCGTACTTAATGGTCCTTGTGTATATACGCCACAACGTAAGTGGGTGAATTCTTTTAAATAGAAACTAATTGCGATTGTTTCTTGTTCATGCACTTTAAAATCCAATGCATCACTATAACATTGTTCTCCCACATCAAGATGAAGTCCTTTTGAACCATTAAAAGTAATATCCACAATGGATGTTGGATCTAAATCACGTCCACTAATAACTCGTCCAATTGTGATTGAATCAAAGACCACGCCTTCTTTTCCTGTAAAGTTGTCTAAACAAATACGTATCTTATCCCCTTTGAATGTCGATTTCATAGGATAACGCAATGTGATATTCTTTGCGTATTGACTAGGCTTATGCGTCACAATCGACATTGCCTGTCCATATATCGCCTTAAATTCTTTTTCCATAGTTGACCTCCAAATTATTTATTATCTATTTCTACATTCATAAAACATATGTTTTTGTCCACAAATAATCATACATGAAACGTTGCAAAAATCCAAACATATACCTTATTATATTAAAGAAGTTGAGGAAATAATGCATGAGTAAATTAGAAAATTATTACGGTAAATTTTGTGAAGATAAAAGATTACTATCAAGACACGGTCAAGTAGAATATACAACAAGCATGAAATACATCCATAAATATTTAAA
This sequence comes from Holdemanella porci, assembly GCF_009696075.1. Taxonomy (GTDB): domain Bacteria; phylum Bacillota_I; class Bacilli_A; order Erysipelotrichales; family Erysipelotrichaceae; genus Holdemanella; species Holdemanella porci. The sequence goes on from NZ_VUMR01000032.1 coordinate 16,044, forward strand.
GCCTGAAGATCGCATATTGGATATTGGAGCCGGAACCGGCAGATATAGCGTTGCCTTAAGTAATGAAGGATATCAAGTCGATGCGATTGAACTTGTTAAATATAATCTTGGTGTTTTAAAAGCTAAAAAAAGCAATGTGAAAGCCTATCAAGGAACCGCTTTAGATTTATCAAGATATCAAGATAACACTTTTGACATCACCCTACTATTTGGTCCCATGTACCATTTATTTAGTTATGAAGATAAATTAAAAGCATTATCCGAAGCTAAACGCGTTACAAAAAAAGATGGAATTATTTTTGTAGCTTACGTTATGAATGAATATAGCGTCTTAGTCCACGGCTTTCGAGATGGACACATCAAAGAATCATTAGCAGCCAAAAAACTCGATGAAACATTTCAAACGCAAACGAATATAGATGATTTATACAGTTACATTCGTCTAGATACAATCAATCAATTAAATGAAGAGGTAGGTTTAGAACGAATCCAAATTATTGCAGCCGATGGTCCAAGTGATTATATGCGCCCAATTTTAAATAAGATGGATGATGAAACATTTGAATTGTTCATCAAATATCATCTTGCCACTTGTGAAAGACAAGAACTCATTGGTGCAAGTTCACATACAATAGATATACTAAAAAAATAATGTCACTTTTGTGGCATTATTTTCATATTATATATTCCATTGTTAAAACGATTAAACAACATGCGATGGATACTTGAAATAAACTTTTATCTTTCCAAGCCAAAACAATGCCAATCATAAGTGCTGCAAATCCTGCAAGTAGTGAATTTGTTTCATATAATATAGTTTCATATAGTTTTCATATAATTTAAATTTAACATAGTTTTTATACTGTTAAGGTTGACTCACTTACTAATTTATATTATTCTTTTCACGTACATAAAGATATACGGTAGGTGAGGTTACCGCAGGGATTTGGATTTCCTAAGATTACTGCCGCAAAGTTGTGGAGACACAACTCGTTGGTCAGCAGGCTAAGTCGCAAGGGCTTGGCTTAATGTAATTAATATGCCCTGTGATACTAAAGCTTGAACGGTGATACTTAGGTTAATGACGTCATTGTTTAGGCAATGGCGTTTTCTTTATATAAGGAGGTGAAGCTTGTATGTGTACGGATTCGGATGGGAATAGTTTGAATTTTTTAAAGAAAGCAGAGGTACATAATTATGATGAACAAAGAAGAATTCATTCAATTACTACAAGACAAAAAATACAAAACTGCACAAAATATACTTTCCGAAATGAACGATATGGATACAGCTGCCTTTTTAGAAGAGTTAGATGCGAAAGAATGTGCTTTGGCATTCCGTTTAATTTCTAAAGAAAAAGCTGCCAATGTATTCTCATGCATGAGTTCGAAGATGCAGACATATCTGGTAGACATGTTTTCAGAAACTGAATTAAAAGAACTATTAGACGATCTTTATATGGATGATACAGTAGATATGTTAGAGGATCTACCTGCAAACTTAGTAACGCGTATTTTGAAAAACTTAGATTCAAATAAGCGTTCAACCATCAACAAACTTTTAAAATATCCTGAAGACAGTGCCGGTTCCATCATGACGACTGAATATGTCACATTGAAAAAAACAATGACTGTAAAACAGGCCATGAATCATATTAAGGATATTGGTATTCATAAGGAAACTATTTATACTTGTTATGTCACAGAAAGCAAAAAATTGATTGGTATTGTGACAGCTAAAAGCTTAATGACAAGTGATGATGATGAAAATATCACAAATCTAATGAATACGAACATTATTTCTGTACACACTCATACAGATCAGGAGCAGGTTGCTCACTTATTTAGAAAATATGACTTGATTGCGATGCCCGTACTTGATAGTGATGGATGTCTTGTTGGTATTGTTACATTTGACGATGCCATGGATGTTATGGTTGATGAAACCAACGAAGATATTTCTCGTATGGCTGCCATGGAACCCAATGAAAAAACATATTTTGAAACTACGGTTTGGCAACAAGCAAAACACCGTATCTTATGGTTACTTGTCTTAATGTTTTCTGCCACAATCACAGGAAGTATTATCACCCGATATGAAAATGCCTTCAGTGCCGTACCATTACTAGTATCTTTTATTCCCATGTTAATGGATACAGGTGGAAACTGTGGATCACAGAGTTCAACTTTGATTATTCGTGGTTTAGCTTTGGGAGAAATTCATTTTAAAGAAATTTTTAAAGTCATGTTTAAAGAATTTAGAATTTCACTTGTTGTTGGATTTATTTTAGCTGCAGCTAATGGTTTACGTATTTTCATTCAATACCAAAACTTTAATATCGCGATTGTCGTTGCCCTTTCATTAATGGTTGTTGTTATTGTTGCAAAATTAATTGGTTGTATTCTTCCATTATTTGCAAATAAGATTGGTGTAGATCCAGCTATTATGGCCAGTCCATTAATCACAACAATAGTGGATACTTGCTCTATTCTAGTTTATTTCAATATTGCAGTACATGTTTTTAATATCGTAGTCTAAGAGATGAGAAATCGTCTTTTTTTTCATAGCACGAAAAAAAGAACCTCAATTGAGATTCTTTTATCGAAAAATATAATTATTAAAATTAAATATCCATATCTTTTTGAGCAGCAGTTACAATAGCCATCTTGTAGATTTCATCTGAAGTACATCCACGAGATAAATCATTGATTGGTGCGTTTAATCCTTGTAAGATTGGTCCAACTGCTTCATATCCACCTAAACGAGCAGCAATTTTGTATCCAATATTTCCACTTGACAAGTTAGGGAAGATAAAAGTATTTGCATGTCCAGCAACTTTTGAATTTGGAGCTTTTAAACGAGCAACTTCTTCACTTACTGCACAGTCAAATTGCATTTCTCCATCAATATCGAAATCAGCAATACGACGCAAACGATCACTTGCTTCAGTCATCTTAGCAACACATTCACCTTTTGCACTACCCATTGTTGAATATGACAATAATGCAACTTTTGGTTCTACACCAAATTGACGAGCTGACTTTGCTGTTTGCATTGTGATTTCTACTAAATCATCTGTGTTAGGGTTGATGTTAATTGAGCAGTCACCCATAATCAATTGGGATTCTTCTTTAATTAAAATGAAGCAAGAAGAAACTAATTGGTTTCCTGGAGCTGCTTTTACTAATTGTAATGCTGGACGTACAGTATCCGCTGTAGAATATGTAGCACCACCTAATAATCCATCAGCATATCCCATTTGAACTAACATAGTTCCAAAATAGTTTGTGCTCTTCAATGCTGTACGAACTTTTTCTTCGTCCATTTTACCACGACGTAACTCAACCATTTTACGAACCATTTCATCCATATGTTCGAAATTATTTGGATCGATTTGTTCGATTCCTTCAACATTTAAACTATTCTTTTGTGCACAACCAGCGATTTCTTCTGGAGTTCCTAATAATACTGGGCAAACAACATCATTATTTTTCAAATCTATAGCTGCCTTTTGTACACGTGGATCCCAACCTTCGGTAAATACGATTCGTACTCCCTTTCCTTGGACCTTTTTTTCTAATTCATCAATAATCATAACTTTAACTACCTCTTTTCTATCAAAGTATAGTCCAAAAATGCTTTATTTACCACAAAAACAATGTGAACTTTTTCTCATAGTTTATTCATAAAATGTGTATGCATTAAACGACATATTGTTCACATTATATATACATTATGTATAAAATATAATTATTTTACATAAAAATGTAAAATAATGTAAATTTTACTTGCATTTTTCATTGTAAAGTTTTACACTAGTGACATCACAAGAAGGGATAGGTGCAAATTATGAAAACAAGTCACTATTTAAAAAAGGCCGGTGCCGTATGTATGGCAGCTGTAATGATGACTGGTTGTGCTGGTGGATCATCTGGTGCAAATGGTAAAACGTTGACAGTAGGTTTAAACACAGGTTTCAATGGAATTTTTTCTCCATTGTATTATCAAACAGTATATGATGATTACGTTATTGAAATGGTTTATCAAAGTATGTTGAGCTATGATCGTGATAATCAATTACAACCACAACTTGCTACTGAACAACCAACTATTAGTGAGGATGGATCAACATTAACATTCAAATTGAAAAAAGGAGTGAAATTCTCTGATGGATCTAAATTGGATGCAGATGATGTTGTATTAACATTTACAGCTATGGCTGACCCAAGCTATACTGGTCGTTTCTCAACATATGTTGATTACTTAGAAGGTTATAAAGAATATCACGATGGAGATGCCAAAACTCTAAGCGGTGTTGAAAAAATCGACGATTACACAGTTGCTTTCCACTTGGCAACACCAAGAATCGATGCAATCAGTCAAGTTGGTACATTCCCAATCATCTCTAATTCACAATTCAAAAAATACAAAAAAGGTGATACAAAGATGTTTGAAGACAAGGCTAGTGAACCAATTGGTACTGGACCATATGTATTGAAAAACTTCCAAAAAGATTCAGCTGCTACATTTGTCAAGAATGATAAATTTAAAGCTAAAGATGGAGAATACCAAATTGATAATGTTGTAATGAAGATTTGTGATACTTCAACAGAACTTCAAGAACTTCAAAAAGGAACTGTTGACTTATTACCACAAGCTGATAATGCCGATAAAGTTGGTACAGCTAGTTTAGATAAGAACTTAACTTACAACAACTACGCATCAAGCTCAATGCAATACTTTATTTACAACTGTGAAGCCGGAGCCACTGCAGATCCTGCTGTGCGTCAAGCATTAACTTATGCGATTGACCGTCAATCATTTGTTGATAGCTACTACTCATTCTCTAAAGGAAGTAAGGATGTTAAGAAAACTCAACCTGGTTTCGTTCCAGTATTAATGGCTAACCCAATTTCATCACAATTAGGTGATATCATTACTGGTAAAGAAAAAGATGACAACATGACTTACTATGATTATGATATCGAAAAAGCTAAACAAATCTTAGATGATGCTGGTTGGACTGTAGGAAGTGATGGAAAACGTGAAAAAGATGGACAAAAATTAACTGTTCGTATGGTTTCTACAAAAGGTAAAGATCAATTAGATACAATGCTTCCAATGCTAGAAAAGGCTTGGGGCGAAGAACTTGGCATTGATTTCAAAACAAACTTAAGTGAATTCAACACAATGATTGCGACTGTTCAAGGTGATGATACAGTTAACGATTGGGAAGTATCTTACATGGGATGGCAATTTGGTTCAGGTGATGACACTGGTATCAACTTATTATGCCAAACTGGTCAAACAGATAACACAGCTCGTTTATCAGATCCTGATTTAGATGCATTATTAGATACTGCATTACACACAACTGATCAAACTGTAAGTACTGCTGCTTATAAAGAAGTTTACGAAAAAGTTTCTGCTTTATGTCCATATGTAGCAATCAATGGTTTAAGTTACTATGATCTATACAACAAAAAGATCAAAAACTTAGATACAGCTTCATTGTATGACTTCGTTAAAGCGTTAGACAAAGCTACAATTGAATAACAATTAAAGTAGTAGTTACGCATGAAAAATAAAATGGCTTAAATAAACAAAATCGGAAACTCTATTAAAGAATTTCCGATTTTTTTTATGGGTTGAGAAGGCAATATTAAAAACATCGACAGATTAGCGTTTCTTT
>NZ_VUMR01000033.1 GCF_009696075.1 Holdemanella porci
TATCCTTTCAATTCAAGTATAACAAAAAACGCCCCAAAATACTTTGGAGCGAATTTTAAGCTGCCTAGCACATTACCCTATGTAATCTTATAGCGTATCTAGACCCCAACTATTTTTATATAGTCATAATAAATAGATGTATTCGTAATGGATACATCTTTTTTCTTAAATATAAAAATGATGTGTAGCTTCATCTGCTTTTAATTGTATTATTGCATAAAGAATGAAAGTGAAAACACTATGTACTTACCTAATTTAATAATGGATATCTTAATTAGACTAGCGTTTATAATTAAAGTATGTTTTAAAGGATTTATGAAAGTCTATGCTTATGGGATTCTGCCCTATATACTTCTAGTTTCTGTTTTAAATATATATAGTCTTAAAAAAATAAGGATTATAAATCCTATCGAATATTTCATACTGATCTTTACTTCATAAAGGGAATATGCATGACGCATTTCCTTTTTCTAATCGTATATAAAGGAGTCGTATCATACTACTCCAAAGGTTTTTGATAGAAGTTTCCGTAGAAGTTTACTGTATTGTATGTATTGATCAATACTTTAGGATCGACCATTCTTACGTTATCGACAACGTCTCTTAATTCATATGTAGAAATAACGGCTTTACATACGTAATACTTACGATGACTGTATGCACCATAACATTCAAATACGCTCATACCATGGCGACAGGTAGCCATAAAGGCATCAATGATTGGATCTGGATCGTTTGTTGTAAATTCAACGGTAATTTGTGCATATCTTTGATATAAAGATGAGATTGTCTTTGTAGATAAGAATTGGAATAGGATGGAATATCCTGCATAAATCCAACCGCATACATATCCAAAGATAATAATCATAGCGCAGTTATAGAAGAATACATAGTCCCAGATACCTCTATGAATTTTACTAGAAACATATTGGGCAATGAAATCCGTTCCTCCGGTAGATCCTCCAGCCCTTAGGGATAGGGAAATGGAGAAGCCCCATAAGAAGCCTCCAAATAGAACGTTTAAGATTTGATCTTCAAAGAAGGGTTCAAAATGGAAGATAGAAATAAAGAAGGAAACTAGAAAGAATTGTACACAACTCAAAAATGTGAATCTTGGAGAAATGTGTTTATAGCATAGTATAGCTGCAGGAACATTTAAAGCGATGATTCCAACTTGAGTAGGAAAGTTAATGTTCCATAGAGCACAGACTTTATTGATTAATAGAGCAAGTCCAGTAAATCCTCCTGAAATCAAATTGCATGGTGCCATAAATACATTCATGATATAACATTGCATAAAAGCACTAAATACAATCATAATGATTGACGTCAATAGTCTTACCTTCTTTTCTTTTTGAAGCTGATGAATAATGTGTTGCATATAAATTAATACCTCTTGTTCACTGACCATTTAATGATAGGGCATTTGTCAAATAAGTTCAACCAAAAATTGGAAATGTACGATATTTAAAAAATGTAAAAAAATTAATTTTTTTCTTGCTTTTTATTTTGCGTTGAGGTATTATATATAGGCAGTCAACGAAACGGTTCCGTAGCCAAGTGGTAAGGCAATAGACTGCAACTCTGTGATCATCAGTTCAAATCTGATCGGAACCTCCATAAATGATGGGGTCGTGGCGGAATAGGCAGACGCAACGGACTTAAAATCCGTTGGGAGAAATCCCGTGTGGGTTCAAGTCCCACCGTCCCCACCATCGTTTATTTACAATCAACAAGTTACGGTTCCGTAGCCAAGTGGTAAGGCAATAGACTGCAACTCTGTGATCATCAGTTCAAATCTGATCGGAACCTCCAATTACATGGGGTCGTGGCGGAATAGGCAGACGCAACGGACTTAAAATCCGTTGGGAGAAATCCCGTGTGGGTTCAAGTCCCACCGTCCCCACCATTTTTTGGAAAGATAGCTAGAGACATTTGTTTCTAGCTTTTTTCGTGCTTTTTTGGACAGCATAGTGACCAAGTTTACCATTTATGTATATAAATTTAATGATTAAAATATAATTAAGTAGAGGTATACCTAATTATGAGCTGGATTGAAAGAACAACGAAAAAACGAATTAAAGAATTGGATGAACATCCAGAATTGAATTCAAATGATTTTGAAGAAAAGGGAAATACATTAATGAAGGACATTAAATTCTATGTAATTCTTATCCTTGCAGCCGCATTGGTTCTAGCATTATGGTATGAATTAAATCATCCAGAAATACATATTTTACCTAGAAGATTATAGTATTTTTGAGGTCTAACTATGAATTGGCTTGATAAAATAGCAAAGAAACGATTGGAAGAACTCGAAGCACATCCAGAATTGAACTCAGACAAATTTGCGGAGAAGATGAGTACTCTATATTTCGCTATTGTTTTGTTGGTTGTTGCTATACTTATTCTTTTGTTTTGGTATGATACTGAACATTTTGAAATCTGGATCTTTCCAGGAAGATAAAAAATAGCCACAATAGTGGCTATAACAACATAAATCCAATACCTATGATAATACCAGTTATAAATAGAATGGAAATGGTTCTTAAAATGTCTTTCTTTTTGGCTTCATAACGAATCATCACAATTAAACCAAGTCCTGCATTTGTGACAAGTCCTGCAAGTAAGGATCCAAAGGATAATTCACCAGCTGTATAAAGCTGTGTTAAAACAACTGTAGCTGCGCAGTTAGGAATAAAGCCAAATAGTGCGGCAATGATGGGCTGGAATAAATTATCTTGAAGCAAGATCATAGATAATGTTTTTTCTCCAATCAACTCCATTAATAAGGTTAATACAAAGCTAGTAATAAAGATGAATACATAGATCTTTAAAGATCGTAATAGAGCGCTGATCCATAATGGATATTCAGGATAGCAACATGGACAGCTTGATCCTGAACTTTCTTCTTCCTCGTATTCTTCATCGTCATATTCCTCTTCTTCCATATCTTCGAAGCGGAGGATTTTTTGATTGCGAAATAGTACATGATCAGTAAATAATCCAACAACGATTGCGATAACTAATTTTAATCCTAAAATACCAAGTAGGGATGAATACATTTTAGGATTACTAATAAGGATTGGGATGGCTTCATCACTTGTCGCAATCATAACACTGACGAGTGTACCGAGTGTAATGTTATTTTGGACAAACAACATAGCGGCTAGAATACTAAATCCACATTGGGGGATCAATCCAACTAATGCGCCTAAAATAGGTCCGAGTCTTTGTAGTCCAAAGAAGAGTTTATCGTCTTGCGTATTCTTCCTTTCGAAAACTTCTAATATACAATAAGTAATATACAATAAGGGGAGCATAGCCCATGTATCGTGTATTGTATCTAAAATAATGTCTATAAAATTCAAAGGTAGTTCCTCCTAACTTACATAAGTATACACATTTTTTCAAAAATTGCACGTAAAAAGCAGGAAACTAATCAATGGTTCCTGCTCTATCGTTGATTGTGATTTTTTTATTTCTTAATCGAACTTGAATATAATCATGTACACCTGCATAAATAAGTGCAAATATAGGAACGCCTAAGAACATTCCGACAACGCCAAATAATGCACCACCTATAGTTACTGAGAATAAAATCCAGAAGCCTGACATTCCTAGTTTATCTCCAAGTACAATTGGTTTAATAATGTTTCCATCGAACTGTTGAAGAATGAAGATAAATATGGTAAAAATCAAGGCTGAGAATGGATCAATCAAACATAAGATAATGATGACGGGAATAGCTCCTAAAAATGGTCCAAAGACGGGAATGACGTTTGTGACACCAATAATCAGGGCAATCATACTTGTGTAAGGTAGTTTTAATACTAAGGCACCAAAGTAACAGATAACACCGACAATAAATGAGTCAATGATATTTCCTACGATATATTGTTCAAATACAGTCTTCGCGTCATTCGTCCAAAGAGTTAAGTAGTTCGCAAAGTTTTTATCAAATAATGAGTAATTTAACTTTTTTATGCCCTTAACAAGTTTTTCACGGTCCAATAAGATATAGAATGCAGAAACAAAAGCTAAAATCAAGTTAATAAATCCTTTCACAAATCCATAAGAGTAAGAAGCGATTTTAGGAATCGATTCAGTGACTACACTTGTGATTTTCTTTGTGATGTCAAAATTGATTAACATTTGTTCAACTTGTTTTTCTGAAATGTTTAATTTATACGCAAAATCTTTTGTGTATCCAATTAAAGTATCGGAATAAACCGCAACGTTTTTAGAAAATTGTCGCACAGAATCAATCGTATTCGGAATTATAATGGAGAAAAATAAGATTAAGAATCCAATGGTCAATATAAACACAAGAGCAGTTGATAGAATTCTTTTGTGGTTTTCATGCATTGGAATATTCTGTAGTAACCTATCTTCAACCCATTTTTGTGGATTGTTTAATATAAACGCCAATCCAATTCCAAGAAGGAAAGGAAATAGTATCGTTAATATAAACTGAATGGCTCGTTTAATGTCTTTAAATTTATTCAATATTGTAAAAAATAAGATTGCGATAATGAAAGACGTAGAATAAACGATGATTCGCTGCTTCATTTCTTGGGTTAATTTAAAATGCATTTAAGTAAGACTCCTTCCATACCATATATAATAGCATCTAGAAAAAAATTATAAAAGCCATTATAATAGGCGTATGGAAAAAATATTTGAAGGGGCTATTTCCTGCAAAGCCCTATTAGAAGCAGGGTCTCGAGATTGTAAAAAACTATATATTGATAAGAAAAAAAATACAAAAGATACAAGATATTTGGCTAAAATTGCCAAAAGTCGTGGCTGTGAAGTCGTTTTTTGTTCGCGTGATGAAATCAATGAATTGGCAACAGGTAAAACACATGGTGGTATTTTACTTCTTGCTGAAGAAAAACAGATTCCTCAACTTATTGAAACACATGTCCATGGATTTCTTTGTTACATCGACGGCGTAGAAGATCCATATAATTTGGGAAGTATTTCAAGGACTCTCTATGCATCTGGATGTGATGCGATGATTCTTCCAAAACGAGACTGGAGCTTTGCCGAACAAACCATTTTAAAGGCAAGTGCCGGTGCCTATGAAAAACTACCGATCTATTTTGTAGATTCAGATGAAGAATTAGTAGACTATTGTAAAAAGAATGAACTTCCTATTTTGTGTGCCCACAGAAAAGATGCCGTAGGACTCTATGACTATACTTTTGAATCGGATTTCTGTTTATGTTTAGGCGGCGCCTTAAGAGGGATTAGCTCAACCATTACGGCATCATCCAAACAAAATATTGTCGTAGAATACGGTAGAGATTTTAGAAATGCCTTAGATTCAGCTAGTGCTGCTGCTGTATTTAGTTTTGAAATATTAAGACAAAAGAAAGTCAAAGCGAATTAAAGTGCTTTGACTCTTTTAATTTGTCGAATATTTGTTGAATAAATTTTGTGTGCTAATTCTTGATTTGCAAAATCAACAATGAGGATACGGTAATTCTTTTTCTGCCAATCCTAACGAGCAGAAAAATTATTGGATGATCTTATTATCCATTAATAAATAAATATAAAAATGAAAATGCTGTTAAACGATTATTGAATCACATAGAATGTATTAATATTGCTTAATTGACAAGCCCCATACCATTTTCCGTTGATAAGAGATAGATATCTTTCTATGAAAGGGTATCGTGTTGCGATGATTCCAAAGATGAAATATGTCTTAGTTTTTGATATAAGAGTAGATACTGTATTTGTATTGGGCATATTTCATCAATTAGAAAATTATTGGATAAAAGTATCCAAGCACCATTTTGGTGCTTTTAGTGGTTTTGGAGAAATATACTAAAATAAATATCCGTGTCAAATCTAGAATGATGTTATAATAGATGCATGCTGATTAATGTATATGTAGAATACAATCGCCTACGCAATACCTTTACATATTCTTGTGATTGTCATGTTGAAGTTGGATGTAGAGTCCGTGTTGAATTCAACAATCGAACGCTTGTAGGATTTGTCGAAGAAGTAGATGTAGAAAGCGATTTTAAAAATATTAAACCTGTCATTGAAGTCATAGATGAAAAGCCATTATTAAATAACGAATTAAAGGTATTGGCAAATTATATGGCTGATTTTTATGCGAGTTCGAAAGTGACTTGTTATAAAACAATGCTGCCACCAGCTTTGCGTCCCTCTAGTAAGCATTCAAAAATTATCTATGAAGATTATGCGATATTGAATGATTCGGATTTACCTTTAACATCAAGACAAAAAGAAGTGCTTGAAATGTTTACCTATCCATGTAAGATGAGTGAACTTAGAAAAGTAAGTCCATCTATCACAAAAGTATTATTAGATAAAGGTTATATTACTCTTGAAAAAAGAATCAAGGATTCCAACACTTGTGTCAGTGAAATTGCGGATGTTACACATTCTTTAACTTCTGAGCAAGTGTCGGCGATTGAAACCATTCGAAACACCAATAAAACAGTCTCTTTACTTCATGGCGTGACTGGTTCTGGTAAAACCGAAGTCTTTTTGCGATTGGCAGAAGATGTATTATCGACTGGAAAACAAGTTCTATTTCTTGTTCCTGAAATAGGTTTAACACCGATGATGATACAAAGAGTGCAGGCGCGTTTTAAACAAAAGATTGCGATTTATCATTCGGGATTGAATGCACAAGAAAAGCTAGAACAATATAATTTAGTAAAATATCATAAAGTCGATATTGTTGTAGGTACGCGTAGTGCTTGTTTTATGCCGTTTTCTTCTTTAGGTTTGATTTTAATGGATGAAGAACATGATTCAAGCTACAAACAAGATAATACACCACGCTATCATACGCGCGATATTGTCTTATTTCGTGCGGCCTATCATAAGTGTAAAGTCGTATTGGCAAGTGCGACACCTTCTTTAGAATCGTACGCAAGAGCTTATAAGAACGTCTATGAATTGATTGAACTTAAAAATCGCATTCATGAAATGCCGGAAATTTGTTTGGTAGACATGAAAAAGGAAAGAATCACAAATGGCTTATCTGAAACATTGCTTCAAGCTATTCATGAGCGTCTTTCTAAAAATGAACAAGTGATCTTGCTTTTAAATCGAAGAGGCTATTTACCTGTTATTCGCTGTAGTGATTGTGGCCACGTACGCATATGTCCAGATTGCGGTGTGGCTTTAACCTACCACAAAAATCAAAATGCCTTGGTATGTCATTGTTGTGGAAGACAATTTCCATTTATGGAAGAATGTCCAAGCTGTCATTCTAAGAACTATTTTAAAGCCGGTATGGGAACAGAGCGTTTGGAAGAACAGATTCTAGAAATCTTTAAGGATCATCATGTCGTTCGTATGGATGCAGATAGTACACGAAGAAAGAATGCGCATGAAAAGTTGTTAAGAGAATTTGAAGAGTCTGGAGATCTATTAATTGGTACGCAAATGGTGGCTAAAGGCTTGGATTTTGAAAGAGTAACCTTGGTTGGCATATTAAATGCGGATGCCACGCTTTGTCGAAATGACTATAGGGCAAGCGAGACAGCGTATGAAATGTTAGAACAGGCGAGTGGAAGAAGTGGTCGTGGAAAGCTAAAAGGACAGGTTATGATTCAAACATTTGATCCGGATCATTTTGTGATGCGATGTGTTCAAATGCATGACTATAAGATGTTCTTCAATCAAGAAATGCGCTATCGCCATTTAGGGATGTATCCACCCTATGTGTATTTATGTACCTTAGTATTTACACATTTTGATTTGCAGGAAGCCTATAAAATGGCGCGTGTTGCGAAATCGTATTTTACTTCTTTGCGCGTATTAGGTCCGATTGAAATTCGTATGCAACAAAAGAAGCATCGCGTGCGCTTGATTCTAAAATCAAAGGATGATCAATTATTACACAAACTTGTGCGAAACTATTTGGATGAAACAAAACAGGTTGTGGATGTGAATATGCATCCAATTATGATGGAGGAATAGAATGAGAAAATGGATATGGAAAGCCTTAGATGAAGTTGTGAATAAAAAAGTCTATTCCAATTTATATTTAAGAAATCATTTACAGGAAGTGGATGAAAAAGATCGTGCTTTGGCTACACGCATTTTTTATGGAACGATTCAGAATTATCGTTATTGTAAAGAATGCTGGTCAAAGTATGTGAAGAATAAATTACACCCTAAAATGGATGTATTATTGACTATGAGTACATACCAGTTGTTGTTTTTGGATAAAGTCCCAAGCTATGCGATTGTCAATGATGCGGTCAATATTGCCAAAAAGATCAATGTGAAATATGCGGGTTTGACAAATGCTGTATTACATAAGGTTAAAGCGATTGAAACAGATAATGTAGCCTTAAAGTATTCATTGCCCGATTGGCTTTATAAGATGTGGGTTTCTCAATATGGACAAGAAAAAGCTTTGGTGATGGCAAGTGCAAGTGTAAATATATTACCCATGTATGTTCGTCGAAATGCATTAAGGACTAGTGAAGCTGATTTTGACTTGGAACCGTTTGTTTGTGTTCAAGATCCATTATATATTTATACAGGTAATGATTATTTTCATCATGTCTACTATCAAAAAGGGTATATGAGTGCCCAAGATGAGGGGAGTTTTGCGATTGCGAAATTTGTGGATCCGCAAGAAAATGAAAGGATTCTAGACTGTTGTGCAGCTCCAGGAACAAAGACTATGGCCATGGCCGAAAGGATGCATAACCAAGGTCATATTGATTCGTATGATTTACATGCACATCGTAAAGAATTGATTGAAAGTGATGCCAAACGCTTAGGCATTGATATTGTACATGCAGGTGTACAAGATGCGACAACATTTAAAAGTTCTTTGTTATATGATCGTATCTTATGTGATGTTCCATGTTCAGGCTATGGCGTATTATCGAGAAAACCCGATATTAAATTACACATGGTTCCTGAAGATATGGATTCGTTGATTCCGTTGCAGTATTCTATTCTGAATAATGTATGTCAATATGTGAAGGTGGGGGGAGTCTTAGTCTATTCCACTTGTACGATGAATAAAAAAGAGAATGAAAAACAAATTGAGAAATTTTTAAACGCGCACGAAGAGTTTAGTCTTGTGGATGAAAAAACCATTTTTAGTGATACAAGACAAGATGGCTTCTATATGGCAAAACTAGTGCGTAAATGATATAATGAACGGTAGAAATTGAGGTGCTATTTTGGAAAGTTTATACAATTTAAATTATGATCAAATGTGCGAATATGCCCTAGATCACGGATGGAAATCGTATCGTGGACATCAGATCTTTCAATGGTTGTATCGCAATCGTGTATTTGACATTGATGAAATGAGCAATGTATCAAAGGAAACAAGAGAAATCTTAAAGAAAGATTTTATTGTGAATCCTTTAGAGTTAATAAAAAAACAAGTTTCACATGATGGAACAACAAAATTCTTGTTTAAAACAAGTGATGGTGCACTACTAGAAAGTGTTATGATGGTCTTTGATTATGGTCGCAGTGTTTGTGTTTCCAGTCAGGTTGGCTGCAACATGGGCTGTGCATTTTGTGCGAGTGGCTTGACAAAGAAAAAAAGAGATCTAACAAGTGGTGAAATGGTTGCCCAGGTTATGTATGTTCAAAAAGAATTGGATAAAGATAACTTGCGCCTTTCACATATTGTTGTCATGGGTACAGGAGAACCTTTTGATAACTATGATAATGTCATGAATTTTTTGGCAACAGTAAACCATGATCGTGGTTTAGGTATTGGTTCTAGACATATTACGATTTCAACTTGTGGCATTGTTCCAAGAATTTACGATTTTGCCAATGAACATACACAATACAATTTAGCCATTAGTTTACATGCGCCAAATGATGAATTGCGTGATAAATTAATGCCAGTCAACCATGCATATCCATTAAAAGAGTTGATGGAAGCTGTTAAGTATTATGGTCAGGAAAACAATCGTCGTTTGACCTTTGAATATATTTTATTAAATGGCGTTAATGATCGTCCTGAACATGCCAAACAATTGTCAAAGCTTCTTCATGGAATGAATGCATATGTCAACTTAATTCCATACAATGCGGTAGATGAAAAGGGCTTTAAATCGGTAAGCCACGACGAAGCTATGGTTTTTTATGATTTATTGATGAAGAATCATGTTCGTTGCACGATTCGAAAAGAACATGGTACCGACATCGATGCGGCATGTGGACAATTAAGAATCAAAGAAATTAAAAAGGAAGGAATTTAGGCGGATGAAAGTTTTTGCGAATACAGATGTAGGTCTTGTAAGACAATTAAATGAAGATGATTATTGCATCGCTCATAATGCCAATGATGAATGGATGGCCATTGTCTGCGATGGTATTGGTGGTGCAAAAGCAGGAGAAGTGGCGAGCCATACAGCGGTAATGACGATGTATGAAGCATTTATGAAGTCTCCTGTATTTAAAAAAGATCGTCAAGTCGACAACTGGATTCGTGAAAATTTAAATCAGGCGAATGATTTCATTTATTCAAAAAGCTTAAAGAATCCCAATGAAAGAGGTATGGGGACTACGGCAGTGGGTGTCATCAAAGCTCATATTGGGACATTTATTTTTAATGTGGGAGACTCAAGAATCTATGCAGATTATAATAATGAACTGATTCAAATGAGTGAAGATCATAGTGTCATTGCCCAATTATTAAAAGAGGGTAAGATCACTTTAGATCAGGCAAAGTCTCATCCACAAAAAAATACATTAACAAATGCCTTAGGCGTATGGCATGTTTTCCGTATTGATATCAATAAGATTGAAAATACATACAAATATTTGTTGGTTTCAAGTGATGGATTACATGGATATGTTGAAAAGAAAGTGATTTCGGATATTGTACATGATTCGAGTCTTTCTTTACAGGAAAAAACAGAAACACTGATTGCCAGAGCCAATCAATCAGGTGGTTATGATAACTGTACAGTTATCTTAATGGAGAATGATGGAGAATAATAACTATGATGATGGAACAAATAGCGAACCGCTATGAGATCTTGTCTTTGATTGGTCAGGGTGGAATGGCGGATGTCTATAAGGCAAAGGATATGATATTAAATCGTATTGTGGCAATCAAAGTTCTGCGTGATAAATTAAGTGGGGATGCGATGGCATTAGTGCGCTTTCAGCGAGAGGCAAGTGCAGCGAGTCGTTTATCACATCCAAATGTTGTAGATATATATGATGTTGGTGAATATGAAGGTATGCACTATATTGTCATGGAATATATTCGTGGTCGAACTTTAAAAGATTTGATAGCACAGCGTGGAGCTTTAGATGTGGATGAAGCCATTGGCATTATGAAACAATTGATTAGTGCAATTGATCATGCACACGATCATAATATTATTCATCGTGATATCAAGCCGCAAAATGTGTTGGTAAAAGACGATGGAACGATTAAAATTACAGATTTTGGGATTGCGGTAGCCCATGGCTCTGTACAGCTAACGTTTAATAATACGGTTATGGGTTCAGCCCATTATTTAGCGCCAGAAACAACACAGGGAAAAGAACCAAATGCACAAGTGGATATCTATTCATTGGGTATTGTATTCTATGAACTATTAACGGGGCACGTTCCTTTTACAGGAAAGACACCGACAGAGATTGCGATCAAGCATTTGCGTAAGCCAATGCCTTATGTGCGTGATTTCAATCCGGATATTCCGCAGTCTGTTGAAAATATTATTTTAAAGGCGACCGCAAAAAATTTAGATGACCGATATGTATCTTGTAAAGAAATGCTTTATGATTTAATGCATTGCATGGATATAGAATATCGTGATATGAAGCGTATCAAGGTGGATGTAAGTTCGAATAAAGAATTGATGAAATATGATAATGGGCATATTGGTTTTGAAGATGAAGAGTCTGAAAAAGAAGAGAAGAAAAAACGAAATTGGATTCCAACCGTCATGATTAGTGCTGCTGTTGTGATTTCCATTGTTGTACTTGTACTCATTGCCAGCATTACAGGCATAATTAAGATTAGTGGCTTTCTAGGCTATCAAACAATGCCGAATGTAGTGAATTTGACACCGGATGAGGCCATTGATGTGTTGCAGGATGCGCATTTTAACACTTCAAGAGTAACGTATGTTTATAAGGCGAATGATAAGTATGAAAAGGGAAAAGTCATTAAAGCTTCTTATAAAGAGGGTGAAGTGATTTTAAATGATGCGAAAATTGTTTTAACCGTTTCTAAAGGATCTACCTATTTAGTGCCAGACTTTACAGATGGATCGTATTCGGAGGCTGCTTATGAATTGGCAAAGAATTGTCCAAATGTGCAAATTGAAGTGGAATATGAAGGCTCAAAAGATATGGATCCAGGTATTGTTTTACAACAAAAGGGTTTAACACCAGGAAAACGTATTGATCCAGACAGTAAGGAAACCATTACTTTTGTGGTAAGTACCTATCCTTCGATTGTGATTCCTTCGGACTTGATTGGTCAAGACGTATTGGATGCCAAAGATGAATTGAATGATTTAGGAATTGCGGTTGTCTTAAGTCATATTGAAAATGGACAGGGCAGCAATAAGGTGATGAGTGTATCGCCAGATGTTGGAACTAAATATGTACAGGAAGGAACAAACAGTGTTGTGACGCTGTATTATGATTAATATGCAGCAAGGAAGAATTATAAAAATTATTTCGAATCAATATACGATTCAAAATGAAAAGGAAGAAATCATTGCCAAACCAAGAGGTAAGATGCGCCAGCATGAAGCGCCAGTCGTCGGGGATTTTGTCGAATATGAAAAGATTGAGGATTCATATCGTATTCATAAAGTGTTGCCACGAACAAATCGACTTTTAAGACCGGCCATAGCCAATGTAGATCAGGCTTTGATTGTCACGAGTTTAAAAGATCCGGACTATTCTTGTCACTTATTAAATCGTTTGATCTTCTTAGTAGGCTTAGCGGGTGTCAAACCGGTGATTTGTGTGACCAAACTTGATTTATTGAATCAACCCGAAGAAATTTTGGCGGATCTTGAAAAATATAAAAAGGCCGGATATGATGTGGTTTTCTCCAATCCTGGTAGTGATGATAAAGAATTACAGGAAATCTTAAATGGAAAAGTGTCTGTATTATGTGGTCAGTCAGGTGCGGGAAAAAGTTCTTTATTAAACCGTCTAAATCCTGATTTTGAATTACAGACACAAGCCATCTCTAAAGCTTTGGGGCGTGGTAAACATACGACACGCTATTGCCAGTTACACCATGTGTGTGATGGCTTAGTGGCGGATACGCCTGGATTTTCAAGCTTAGATTTTACAAGATTAGATACTTCGCATTTAGATGCGTGTATTCTTGATTTTAAACCATACATTCATACTTGTCGTTTTAAAGACTGCAGGCACTTGAATGAGCCGGATTGTAAGATCAAAGAGGCTGTTGAAAATGGGCAAATCAATCCATCTGTTTATGAGGATTATAAAAATATTATGGAGGAAAGAGGTAAAAAACTATGAATTCAATTGTGATTGCACCTTCAATTTTATCTTTGGATTATTCCAATGTGAGTGCACAATTAGAAATTTTAAAAGAATCTAAAGCAGAGTGGTTACACTTTGATGTGATGGACGGTCATTTCGTACCGAATTTAACGTTTGGACCTGATATTTTAAGAGGTTTTAAAAAGGCTTGTCCATTATTTATGGATGTGCATTTAATGGTAGAAGACCCAGAAACATACGCACCTATCTTTATTAAAAATGGAGCGGATCTAGTAACTTTCCATACAGAAGCTTTGAATAATGATTTGACTCGTATTCAGAAGTTGTTGGATGATATTCATGGCTTGGGTGCAAAAGGTGGTATTGTCGTAAAACCAAATACGGCCATTGAACCTTTTGAAAGTGTACTTCAATCTTGTGATCTTGTTTTAATTATGAGTGTTGAGCCTGGTTTTGGTGGCCAGAAATTTATGGCCGACATGCTTAAAAAAGTAGAGTGGTTAAAAGAAAAGCGTGAAACATTGAACCTTTCATATCGTATTGAAATTGATGGTGGTATCAACCAGGATACGTATAGATTCGCATTAAATGCAGGTTGCGACACATTGGTTGCGGGAAGCTACGTATTTAAAAATGATATCGCAAAGACAATTGAAGGTATGCTTGAATAAATGACTTGTGCGGTTTTAATTACACCACTCGTTGATGTTGTGCCAAAAATTGAAAATTGTGATTATATCGGTGTTGATGCTGGTGCATTAAAAATTATCGATCAGGGTTTTCCAATTAAAATGGCTGTGGGAGACTTTGATTCTTTAAGTGAAGAGGATTTTAAACGAATCACGTGTCCAATTGAAAGGCATCCCATTATGAAGGATGAAACGGATTCAGAGCTTGCGATTCGTTTATGTAAAGATTATGATACGATCTATTTATATGGGGCCATGCAAGGAAGAATCGATCATACGATTGCGAATATTCGCTTGGTGATGTATCGTTTTCAAAATGTAGTGTTGATTGATGAGCACCAAAAAATATCTGTTATGAATGTGGGCGTTCATGAAATTGATGATTCGTATCATCATATTTCGTTTTATCCGATTCAAGAGGGTGTGCTTTCTTTATCGGGATTTTTATATCCATTAGATAAAAGGCGTATTCATATCGAAGAAATATATACGACAAGTAATTCTTTAACAGGGAAAAAGGGAATCGTTCGTGTGGATGAAGGCAGCTTTTTGTGTGTACAATCCAACTGGAGGTAGTCTATGTTTTATGATGTAGCTATGAACTTTGTGATTGGAACCATATTAATGGTTGCGGGAGCCATCATGATATGGATTCCCAATCGTATTTTTACAGGGATCTTAATCGCATCTATTGTATTTTTATGTATCAATGGCGTAGTTTTATTTATTCGCTTTGTGAAGAATAAATTGAATAAAGATTTTTTCTTTTCCATATTATCCTTTGCGTTTATGTTTTTCTTAATGAACTTTCGGTATCTTCCACAATGGATCTTGCGAGTAAACTTTGGCGGATATTGTATTCTTTGTGGCTTTGCCTGTTTTGTTCAGCTTGTGATTAATCAAATCGATCATATTAAAGGAAACTTCTTAAACTTTGTGTTTAGCTTTGTTTATATTTTTTTTGGCTTCTATTTATTATTGAATCCAGACTTTCATACGGATCTTTTAATGCGTGCTTTTGGCATTTACTTTATGATCTTAGGTATGCGTTATTTAGGGGATGGATATGAAGGAATCAATCCTTTAACGAAATATAAATGGAAACGAAAAGTAAGAATCACACTTCCGGCTTTTTTATGTGCTTTCGTTCCGGATGCGGCTTTGACAAGTATCAACCGGTATTTAGAGGATGGTAAGCCAGAAGATTTAAATACGTATAAGAAGGATGAGGTTGTTCGTTTAAAGGTGATTGTCCATGTAGGGCCCAAGGGCTTCCAAAAGGTAGGGCATATCTGTTTTGCGTACGATGATATTGTCTATAGTTATGGAAATTATGATAGTGATTCCTTTCATTTAAATCAAACGATTGGGGATGGCATTTTCTTTACGGTGCCACTCGAAAAATACATTCCAAATATGATTACGGCAGAGAATAATTCCATTTTTGAATATGGTATTTATACAACGTCGAAACAGAATGCATTGATTGAAAAAGAAATTGAAAAAATTCGTCAAAATGGCTATCGTTGGTATACAAAGATTGAAAAAGAAGATGGGTATGATCGTTTTAGTGAATATGAAATGGATTATCCAAGTCGTCTGCATTATCGTACGGGAGCGAAGTTATATAAGGTCAAGAGTGGTAAATTCCATATTTACTGGGCTTTAGGTGATAATTGTGCTTCTTTTACCGATTTGGTTTTGGGAACGTTAGGTGCGGATGTATTGAGCATACGCGGTATTATTAGTCCAGGAACGTATTTGGATTGGCTTCAAAAAGAGTATTTGAAAAAGAACAGTCCAATTGTATTTAGACGTATATATAAGGAATGGGACAGCGAGTGATGAATGGATATTTTCATGTATTAAAGAAAATTGATATTTTCGTTCTTTGTTTCATGTGCGTTTTGACGCGATTAAGTGAATCGTTAAATAAAAAACAAAAGCGTGGATTTTTATTTGCGCTTGGATTGATTGCACTGATTTCATTATTAGAAGTCGTTACATTAAAAGTGGATGGTTTACCAAAGATATTTCGTTGGATCAATATAGTATCGAACTATCTTGGTTTTGGTCTTACGCCATCGGTTTGTATGTGTTTGGTGTATGTATTGGATAAAAAGACAAAACTAAGGTAGGAATTCAAATTGGCGATTTTATGTGAGTTGATCTATCTTTTGATTCTCGCTCTATCGATTCCGTCTGGACTTGTATTTTCATTAAGTCAAGAAAATATATATTCTAGGGGTCCTTATTTCTTTATTTATATCTTTGCGTATTTTATATCTATATTATATTTATCTTTATCTACGATTTTTGTTTCGAAACAGTTTCAAAATCGCAGTAAAGCATTGGTTTATCCATTAATGATCTTCTTGGGTGCAGAAACTATCATACTAATCTTAGTTCCAGATCTTCATGTGAGCTGGCTTTGTGTCACCTTACTTTCGGCCTTATATTTTATTTATTGTAGTGAAATGTGGAATCAGTTAGATGGTTTGACCGGCTTATTAAATCAGAATAGTTTTTGAATCGCTCTGAGGAAATGAATTATACAAATGGTATGTTGATTGTGTTTGATGTGGATGATTTTAAACATGTCAATGATGTGTATGGTCATGTCAAAGGAGATTTGTGTTTGAGTATCATTGCGGCTTGTATTAAGAAGGCATATGCCAAATATGGCTATTGTTACAGAATTGGTGGCGATGAATTCTGTGTCTTATTAAAAAATAGTCGAAATGAAGAGGCATGTTCTGTACAGTTTGAAAGTTTCATAAAAAAGAAGCGTAATAAATATACATATTTGCCTTCTGTATCTTATGGTTCGGCCTTGTTGCTGACGGGGGATATTGTGAGTATCAAGGATTTGGCGGATCAAAATATGTATTTAAATAAGAAGAAACATAAACAGCAGCAGTGATTGCTGCTGTTTTAAGGTAAAAACCAAGTAATCAAATCGACAAGCCATGAAATGAAATTCGATCCTTTCTTGATTTCATTATTATATTGATGGGATTGAATCATTTCTTCTTTGGTGAAGCCTTTCTGTGTAAGAGAATCTATTTCTTTTTGAGTTAAACCTTGGTTTAGTAGTTCGTCATGGTCTTGTTTGTTCATATATGTATCCTCAAATTCATTGTAGCATAAAGAAAAAAGAAGAGTATTCTCTTCTTTTTTATCTTATGCATAATTTTTTTAAGGATCCTAATTATCTAAAATTAAATAGCGTTTTGTTTCTTCAAAGTTTTTAATGTTCTAGCTGAAACACGGATAGTTTGTGGCTTTCCATCAACTACAACACGAACTTTTTGAAGATTCACGTTCCATTTACGGCGAGAAGCACGCATTGAGTGAGAACGTTTATTTCCAGATAAAGGACCTTTTCCAGATACTGCACATACTCTTGACATCTTAATGTCCTCCTTTTTCTTTCATTTACGCAATCGCTTAACTATAATACCATTAACAAGCCCTTATTTCAACCCCCGAATTAAAATTTGTTCAAGACTAAAGAGAATGTTATAATGATAATGTTTTAAAAAAAGAGGAGACGATGGAATGTTGAATTCGAATTGCTTAATAATCTTAGGCATGTGTTTAGTTACGCTTGTGATTATGTTGCTGATTATGCCTGGATTGATTGATTATTTACATAAAATTAAGTTTGGACAAACAGAAAGAGAAGAGGGTTTGGCAAGCCATAAAAAGAAGAATGGTACGCCTACGATGGGTGGCTTAGCCTTCATTATTGTACCAACACTTGTTTATATTATAGGTTCTTTCTTTACTCCATTCAAACTGGATATGAATACAATGATTATTCTACTTGCCTTTGTAGGGTATGGTGTTGTTGGATTTATTGATGATTATATTATTGTTGTACAAAAGAATAATGAGGGGCTAAAACCAGCTCATAAGTTTTTATTTCAGTCTATTTTAGCGGTTGTGTTTTTCTTCTTATATCGTACAAGTTCAACTACAGATATTTGGATTCCTATTTTGAATGTGACAATCGATTTATCATGGTTCTACTTTATTTTAGTATTCTTTATGTTTACAGCTGAAACGAATGCGGTGAACTTAACGGATGGTTTAGATGGATTGTGTGCAGGACAGATGGTCATTGCGCTTGTTCCATTTGTGGTATTCGCATGGATGCAAGGATTATATAATGTGGCATGTTTGATTTGTCTCGTGATCTTTGCGTTACTTGGATATTTGAAGTTTAATAAGCATCCAGCTCAAATCTTTATGGGGGATACGGGATCATTGGCTTTGGGTGGCTTGATTGCTGCTGTCGCAATGGTCTTAAAACAAGAAATTTTATTGATTATTATTGGTTTTGTTTTTGTTGCAGAAGTTTGCAGCGTAATTATACAGGTTACGTATTATAAAAAAACACATAAGAGAATTTTCAAGATGGCGCCTTTGCACCACCACTTTGAAATGTGTGGATGGTCTGAAGAAAAGGTTGTTACACGTTTTAGACTTGTTGGTGTTATCTTTGCGGTTCTTGGACTTGTTTTGGGGGTAATGTAGATGGAAACTGTATTGGTCATTGGGGCTGCCCGTAGTGGGATTGCCGTTAGTAAGCTTTTATTAAAGAATGGATATCATGTTGTTTTAACGGATTCGAATGAGGTTAAAGAAAAGTCGGAATTAGAATCAATAGGTATCGAAGTGTTTGATGGGGGGCATCCAGATTCATTAAAAGAAAAGAAGTACGCGTTTATTGTGAAGAATCCTGGTATTCCTTATCGTGTTCCTTTCGTACATTATTTTGTAGAACAAAACGCAAAAATCTATACAGAAATTGAAGTGGCGTATCGGTATGCCAAGAACTTTAATTATGCAGCCGTAACAGGTACAGATGGTAAGACAACCGTAACGACGTTATTATATGAGATGTTGAATCGACAAAAGAAGAGTTTGGTTGCTGGAAACATTGGTACGCCTTTATGCGAATTGGCTTTAGAATATACGGATGAAGACTATAATGTAGCTCTTGAATTAAGTAATTTCCAATTGTTGGGAATTGAAACATTTAGACCTCATGTATCAACCGTGACAAATTTGGCACCGGATCATTTAGATTATATGGATAGTCTTGAAGCGTATTATGAAAGTAAGATGCGTATTTATGAGAACACAAATGCGGATGATTACTTTATTCGTAATGTGGATGATGAAAATGTTTTGAAGTATGCTCAAAACATTCCTTGTCATGTGATTGATTTTTCTTTGAAAAGAAAAGATGTCGATTTATATAAAGATGATAAGTATGCTTATTATAAAGATACGCAGTTGTTTACTTTATCGGATTTAAAAATTGTTGGTGAATTCAATTGTGGGAATGCGATGATGGCAAGTTGTATGGCCTATTTGATGGGTGTTTCTTTATTTAATATTCAGGAAGTGATTCGTGAATTTAGTGGTGTAGAACATCGTATTGAATATGTAGATACAATTGATAATGTTCGTTTCTACAATGATTCTAAGGCTACAAATACGCATGCGGCTTGTGCAGGTTTATCTGCATTTGAGAAGAATGTAATTCTACTTTGTGGTGGCAAAGATAAACATATTTCTTTTGATGATTTGAAACAATATGATGGTGTAGTGAAGAAATGTATTTCTTTTGGTCAGACAAAAGATAAATTTAAGGATATTTTTACAAGTCAAATGAGTGTTGAAACCATGAAGGATGCGTTTGAAAAGGCTGTGTTACTGGCAAAACCTGGTGATATTGTTTTATTGTGTCCTGCATGTTCTAGTTTTGACCAGTTTAAAAATTATGAGATTAGGGGCGAAATTTTTAAACAGATGGTTCATGCGTATGCAGCTAAAAGGAATGAAGAATGACAATTCTAAGCAGTATTGTTAAGACAATCTTATTAGGTATTATACAGGGGATAACGGAATGGCTGCCGATTTCGTCGACAGGACATTTAATTGTGTTTGCGAGCATTTGGCCACTTGAACCGGCTGATTTCTTTGAAGTGTTCAAAGTGGTTATTCAGTTTGGTAGTATTTTAGCGGTTTTAGTGTTATATTATCAGAAATTGAATCCTTTTGATAAGCGTAAATCGTTAAAAAAGAGAAAACAGACTTTACAACTTTGGTCTAAGGTGATTGTGGGTGTTATTCCAGCTGCCATTATTGGCTTATTGTTGGATGATATTATTGAGGGATATTTATCGGCAAACTTTGTGATTGCGGTTGCACTGATTGCGTATGGGATTATTTTTATCTTGGTTGAGAAGAATCCTAGACAAGAAAAGATGGAAACGATTGAACAAGTTGATTATCTTTCGGCTTTAAAGATTGGCTGCTTTCAATGTCTAGCCTTGATTCCAGGAACTTCAAGAAGTGGAGCTACAATTTTGGGTGGCTTATATTGTGGCTGTTCTAGAACGGTCGCAAGTGAATTCTCGTTTTTCTTGGCAATTCCTGTCATGTTTGGAGCGAGTCTTTTAAAGGTCATTAAATATTTGGCTTAACAGATACATTGGTGATTTGTTAATATAACTGACATTAATGATGTCTATTTAAGATTTATTGTATAGGTGTAAACGAAAGAGAGACTACACTTATGACAAGAACTTCAAAATATTTAA
>NZ_VUMR01000034.1 GCF_009696075.1 Holdemanella porci
ATCAAACTGTTTCTTTTTATTTGCCATTTTCTTTTGCCTTCCTTTGTCTTTGAATCATCCTCTTTCTATTGTACCACTGGCGTAAATTTTCTCTTTTTGACTAGTCCTATTTATATGCTAACATCAAGGCAATTTGATGATGGGTGTAGTACGCATCAAAGACACTTTTTGGACTTGTACGGAAGACAGACAGAATACATATAGAAAGTACAAGTAAGATTCGAATGATGACATGTATAAAAATCAAGTTCTTAAATGTGGATAATTGAGATATTCTTCGCTCTTGTTTTTGATGACACAAAAGAACTATGGGCATCATACTTATGCCGAAAAGTTCTTGAATCAAAGAACCAAGTGCATAGATATCACAACGAATATCCTTTTCACTCAATGTTAATAATTCAGGTGCACAATTGGATTTTGAAGCCATCACTGCCACATGTGAGTGATTTTCAATACATGCATTAAAATCAATTAAATAAAAATGGTTCTGATAATAAATAATATTTTCAAGTTTTAAATCAATATAGAGATAGCCAATCTGATGTAGGTCTTGCAAGACTTTTAAAACATCAATTAGCAAGCGATACTTTTTGAATAAACAACGATGGTTTTGAAAGTATTGTCTTGCGTTGATTCCTGGAATATACGTTTCGACAAAACATTGTGCAAAGTCTTCTTCAAAACAAGTAATCAAGCTAGGGACATGAATCGAATTTAAGTTGGAGAGCACATTGATCTCTGTTTTAAATTGATGTTTATATCGTTTTGTTTCATAATCTGGACAGATTTTTAAAATATAAACACACGTACTCAATTCATCCATAACACGATAAACATTGGCATTATAGGTATGTATGACCTTATATCTATTGTTCTTTAAATTCACACACGACATCACCAAATCGTATCGTCATGCCATCTTTTAATCGCATCTTGCGTTTCACTTCTTTTTCGTTCAGATACGTCTTATTCGTACTCTTTAGATCTTGTATATAGTACCGATCATTTTCGCATACGATCTTGGCATGTTTTAAAGATATACTCGCATTCTGTATACGGACATCACATACCATCGCTCTTCCCACTAGATTGATTTCGTTGCACAATGCATATTTTTCCTGATCGCATAATAAGTAGGCATAAAAATCTACTTTTACTTGTAAAAGCTGTGTTTTTTCTTCCAAAACAGATTCAACAGGCTTCTCTTTATGGAAAGCTTGTATAGGTTCTTTGACTTTAAATGTCTGCATTCTCTTGTTTTTAAAGAAAGAAAACTTTTTCGGATAATATAAATTTCGTATATTATCCAGACCTAAGACAAGATTGGGTAAACTAAACTCAGCACTCTTTAAAAACTTCAATAAAAATCCAGGAATTTCAAAAGCGGTTGTAGTCTGCATTGTTTTTGCGATGTACTCCACCCATTTTTCTGACATATCCTTTTGAAACATCCAGTTCGATATTTGAATAGGCACCACGACAAACGCAAAGCGATCTCCAAAACTAGAGACAAATACGTAGTCTGGATCAAATAGAACTGGTTTATTACGATTGGATGCGATGGCTTGTTCAAATAACTGATGCAAGAATATATATCCTTCTTCTTTTTCAAACACATACTGGCTTAAAAAATCATGTAAAGGAATATAGCCTTCTATCGCATACACCATCGATGCCGTTTTTTCGTTTGTCAACATACAAGGCAGACAAAAATCATCGTTCGATAATCGATCAAAAATAGAAAGATCGAGTAATTCTGGATTTTTCAAATGAACATACAAGTGATTTTCATCCATGTGATCTTGTTCAATCCATTCGGACATCTCATCACCTCCATACTCTTAAACGTTTTTTTTATTACTTTTTCCAGAAAACTTTCATTATTTTTTTGATTTTTTGAGTTTTTTTGTCTAAAATGAAAAAATGATGAAATTTATAACATATATTCACGTTTATTTAATCCAAGTCATCCTGAATTTCCTTCCATTTTGCTGGATTGACGTCTTCTATGACAACCAGACTTATATAGGAAATCAACTACATCACCCCATATACTTATTTCTATGGGCGTTTAGTTCGGCAATTGGATTTTATTATTATTCAAAAAAAATATGGGAAAAATACAACGTAAATTACAATAAAAAAAATCATGCCCTAATCTGTTTAGGCATGATTCTTTCATGTAGTATTCCCTATAACGATATAACAATTTTAAAAGACCTTCACGTATGGCTTTCCATTCTTTTTGTAGCCTGGTTTATCCTTGAATGGTTTCTTTATATTCCGGTTCAGTTAAATAAAAACTCAATCCTGTTTTTTATCAACATTGGATTGAGTTTTGTGTTCACATTTATGTTTGGCCACATTACTGGCTTTTGCGAAATCTATTTTTCATTTACTACGAATATTCTACTTCATCACTGGATGTTTCAGGATTGATCTTTTCAATCTTATCTAAGTAGTTTTTCGCTTTTTTCACAAAATACATACGATTTCCAAGCTCAACTACTTTTTCAAAATACAAGCGAGCCAATTTATAATCTTCTTCAACAAATGAAATCAGAGCAATGTAGTAGCATGAATCTACTTGCTGGAAAGGAAAATTCACTCTTTGTAGACCTTGCAAATAATATTTCTTACAAGTATTCAAATCCCCATCCATTAGATGGATTTTATTTTCAATAGCCGCCATTTCTTCACTTTGAATCATGACACCCGCACGTCCATAATGAAGACGAATATTTTGTGCCTCTTCTTTACAACGAGATAAAGCCTCTTCATCCTTCAACATATAATAGATGTAAGACATCAATGACCAATATTGTAAAGAACTCGATGCATCCTTACGTGGATAGCTGATCAATACATCTTGAGCAAGTTCAGCATCATTTAAATAAATCAAGCATTGTGCAAGCAATGTGTGCTGGCACAATCGTGTATGTCCCTTTGAATTTGTGCAATAGTAAATAATGGCACTCGCACAAGCCTCAGGATTACAATCTTCATATAATAATTTCGTGATTGGTAAAAGTGATACAGCACGATAACGTAACACTAAATTAAATGCAAATAAGTAGAACATCAACAATACAGCTAGAAGCATCATGTTATTTACGGCAATTAAAATCACAAATAGGGCAACAATACCTAACGCATAAATACCTGTTAATTTACGCACATTTTTACGGCAAGTTTTTGCGAGATCCTTATAAGACTCATCCAATTCATGATGAATCTTATACATACGAACCAATTCATCATCACTTGTAAAATTAAATTCGCGACGTTCTTTCGAAATGCTTTTGCGCAAACTTAACATTCCATAAATACATACAATAAATGCAGGCACAACCAAGATGGCACCTATATAGATCATGTATTCAGGTAAAAAGAAAATCAAACACATAACGATCCATGGGCTGATGTTGAATCGTGATGTTACATATTGTCCAATATAAATGATATTGATGATTCCTGAAATCAATAAGGCATCACCCACATATAAGATCCACATATTATTTTGTAGATACGTTAAAACCTGTTTCAGTGATTCTGTATCTACACCTGGCACAGAACTTAATGAACTCGATAACATATCCGAACTCATATCTATACCACTCGCAAATACAACCGCACTTAAGCAAAGTCCAACTAAAAAAGCTACAACTAACGCTATTAAATGGGATTTACAACGATATTTCCACATACAACCACCTATTTCTTCTCTATAATTCTTGCAGGAATACCTACTGCAGTTGCCCCTTCAGGAACATCTTTTAAGACGACCGCATTTGCCCCTACACGACACCCCTTTTTCAAAGTGATATTCCCTAAACATTTTGCGCCACAGCCAATATATACACCATCCTCTAAAGTTGGATGTCTTTTGACATGCTGCTTTCCTGTACCACCAAGTGTGACACCATGATAAAGCTGACAATCATCCCCGATAATTGCCGTTTCACCAATCACAACTCCTATACCATGATCAATCATCAAACCACGACCAATCACAGCACCAGGGTGAATTTCAATTCCTGTCCAATGCCTTGCTCGATTACTTACCCAACGCGCAATAAATGTATGATTATGCACCCAAAACCAATGGGCAATACGATGTAAACCAATTGCCTTAATATGTGGATACAACCAAAACACTTCCCATTTTGAATGTGCTGCCGGGTCTAACTGCATTGTTCTTTCTATGTTATATAATCCATCACGGATAAAAGATTTCTTATTTCTTTCTGACATGATAAAATTTTAGTTTATTTATGTCTAAATTTCAAGTTTAGTGTTTATTTCACATAAACTTCACATAGTGAATCATCTAATACCTTACCAATCGAATCATGAATCACAAGATCCGCCTTTGAATCCATATTCGTACTATCTTTATTGATCAAAACCAAATGTTTGCCATGAAAATAGTTAATTAAACCAGCCGCAGGATATACGACTAGACTTGTACCACCTACAATTAAAAGATCTGCCTGCTCAATCGCATGAATAGCCGAGTACAATGTATATTCATCTAAGCCTTCTTCATACAAAACAACATCTGGCTTAATGATAGCACCACACTTGCTACATCGAGGAATACCTTCATTATCTCTTAGTTTCATCATATCCTCTAGAGAATATTTTGTTTGACAATGCGTACAAGTATTTCTTAAAACACTTCCATGTAATTCATAGACCTTTTTAGAACCTGCCATCTGATGTAAGCCATCAATATTCTGTGTCACAATCCCTTTTAGCTTTCCCATTTTTTCAAGCTTTGAAAGAGCATAATGCGCCTTATTAGGATGGGCATCTGGATAAATCATCTGATTAAAGTAAAAATCAAAGAATTCTTTAGGATGACTTAAATAAAAACTATGTGACAACATAATCTCAGCCGGATATGGATACTTCTTTTTATATAATCCATTGTCACTACGAAAATCTGGAATGTTACTTTCTGTAGACACTCCAGCACCACCAAAAAATACTATATTATTACTTTCTTGAATCCAATCTTTTAAAGACATAACATCACTTCCTGAAACTATTATACCTCCAAACAAGAAAAGAAAGGAAGATATTTCACTATCTTCCTTGAATATCAAATGTATACTCGCCATTATGACAATCTACATTGATTACATCCCCTTGCATAGCACCAGTCTTAATCATTTCCTTGGCAATCTGTGTTTCAAGATTTCTTTGAATATAACGCTTCATTGGACGAGCACCATACACTGGATCAACACCCATCTTTGCGATCTGATTATACACTGCATCACTTACATTCAATGTAATGTCACGTTGAGCCAATCGCTTTTGTAGCAAGCCGACAAACTTGCGGGCAATCTTAATAAAGGCTGAATCATCTAATGCGTTAAACACTATAATTTCATCGATACGATTAATGAATTCTGGTTTAAAATGATGCTTTACTTCTTCCATATATTTATCATGTACATCACCAGATTCAAAGGCATATTGGCTACCTAAGTTAGATGTTAAGATAATAATTGTATTCTTAAAATCTACCGTAACACCTTTCGAATCTGTAATACGACCATCATCAAGAATTTGAAGTAACACATTGAATACATCTGGATGCGCCTTTTCGATTTCATCAAACAAGACAATACTATATGGATTACGACGAACTGCCTCAGTCAATTGACCTCCCTCATCGTATCCTACGTATCCTGGAGGAGCACCAATTAATCGTGCCACACTGTGTTTTTCCATGTATTCACTCATATCAATACGCACAATATGTCTTTCATCATCAAATAACTGTTCAGCCAAAGCCTTGGCAACCTCCGTTTTACCAACACCAGTTGGACCTAAGAACATGAACGATCCAATTGGACGATTCTCATCTTGAATCTGTGCTTTAGAACGCAAGATTGCATCTGTTACAAGTTCTAGAGCTTCATTTTGACCAACAACACGTTTTTCAAGTTCTTCCTTCAAATTCAATAATTTATCTCTTTCAGAAGCAACCAAACGAGTCACTTCAACGCCTGTCCATCTAGAAACGATTTTCGCAATCAATTCTTCATTGACCGTTTCTTGAATCAAAGCATCCTCTTTTTGACTTGCCTGCTCCTTTTGAATACGAGCCTCTAATTCTGGAATCGTGCCATATTGAAGTTTAGCAGCATCTTCATAACGAGCTTCATTACGCGCTTGCTCTAAATCCAAACGAGCCTTCTCCAAACGTTGTTTATCCTCTTTTTCATTAGCCAAGCCACGTTTTTCGTCTTCCCACTTAGAATGCATTTCATCACGCTTTGATTGTAAAGAAGCCAATTCACTTTCAATTTCTTCACGACGCTCAATAGCCCTTTTATCTTCTTCTTTTTGTAGAGAAGTCTTTTCAATTTGAAGTTGTAAAATTTTACGCTGTAATTCATCCAACTCTTGAGGCATACTTTCCATTTCAACCTTTAACGTAGCACAAGCCTCATCCACTAAGTCAATTGCCTTATCTGGTAAGAAACGATCCGTGATATAACGATCAGACATAGTAGCTGCCGCAATTAAAGCTTCATCCAAAATACGTACACCATGATAGCTTTCAAAACGATCTTTTAATCCACGCAAAATACTGATTGTATCCTCTACACTTGGCTGAGCAACTTGTACTTTTTGGAAACGACGCTCTAAAGCCGCATCCTTTTCAATATATTTACGATATTCATTGAAAGTTGTTGCACCAATACAATGTAGTTCACCACGAGCTAACATTGGCTTTAATAAGTTAGCCGCATCCATACTACCTTCGGTTTTACCTGCACCAACCAAATTATGAATTTCATCAATAAACAAGATGATTTGTCCATCCGATTTTTTGACTTCATCCAAAATGGATTTTAAACGCTCCTCAAATTCACCACGATACTTAGCACCGGCAATCAAAGATCCCATATCCAATTCAATCAAGCGTTTTTCTTTTAATGACTCAGGCACATCACCCTTCATAATACGCCATGCGATCCCTTCAACAACAGCCGTCTTACCAACACCTGGCTCACCAATCAAGACAGGGTTGTTCTTTGTCTTACGAGATAAAATCTGCATAACACGACGAATTTCATCATCACGTCCAATAATTGGATCAATCTTACCATCACGCACATCCTGAACTAGATCACGACCATATTTTTTTAAAGCTTCTACATTCTCTTCTGAATTTGGTGTATCAAATTTTTTACCATTACGACGCTCTAATTCAGCCTTGTAGCAAGCATCCTTATTCAAATTAAAAGTTCTAACCAATTCTTTAGAAATATAAGAACGATTAAACAATAAAGCTAAGAATACACTAGCTACCGAAAGATAAGTTTCTTCATGCTGACTCGCCCAGTTTTGTGCATCTTCAAACGATTTCTGCACTTCATTGGATAAATTTATATTACTTGTTGAGCTCTTTGCGACACGATTCGATTCTTGTTGAACCATCTGTAAAGAACGACCTTTATCCAAGCCAATACGCTCAAACAAGCCGTCCAATACATCATCCTTAAAAATCGTTTCCAACATATCCACAGTATCTACACTTGGATGTTGGTAGGATTTTGCCAAATTAATGGCATCCATTAAAATCTTCTGCAAACGCTCTGACATTTGATCGATATTCATAAATAAGCACCTCCTTGTACTTAGCACTCACTCTTTATGATTGCTAATGATAGTATAACACCATTTTTGGCACTGTCAACACTTAAGTGCTAATTATTTTTAAAAAAGAAAAGTAGATTTCTCTACTTTTCCAATGTATTACGATTATAAGCTCTTTGCCAATTTACGCTAAATTCACCCACCGCAATTTTTGTCCCTGGATGATCAATCATTTGATATAAAACATCACAAGGAACAGTTACAGCTTGAATTCCAGCCTTGATCAATTCATGTACTTGATATGTATTTTTAAAGCTTGCCGCAATCACTTTAGCCGGCATATGATTCACTCTCAACATTTCAATCAAGTCTTTCACATCCTGAACACCATCTCCATAATTACACATACGATTTGTATAAGGTGCTAAATATTCAGCTCCATTCATTGCAGCTAAAAAAGCCTGGTCCGCTGTATAAATGGCAGTAGCCAATGTGTGAATTCCTAATTTTTTACATTCTTTAATAGCTCTTAAACCCTCATGTGTAACCGGAATCTTTACATACATATTTTTATTACGAATGGAAGAAATCATTTTTGCCTCTTCCATAATACCTTCAAAAGAAGTTTGTACTGTTTGAATAAATAACAATTGATCTTCACTCAACACCTCACAAAGATCTTTTACTACATCCATTGCTTCTCTATTTGATTTCGTTAATATTGTAGGGTTTGTCGTAACACCCGTAATTGTTAATAATTCATTTAGTTCTTTAATTTGTTCAATATTTGATGAATCGATAATTAATTCCATGATGGATCCTCCTTAAGTTCATCTGTATCCTAACACTACAAAAATATAGATTCAATATCCTTTTCACATAAAACAAATTATTTCAAAAGAACACAAATAAACATGTTTCTTTATGTTCTTTTTTGTGCTTTAATAAAAGTATGAACACAACACAACGAAGATATGAAATCTATGAAAAACTAAAAAAAGATAAAACCGTACAAGTAAGTGAACTTGCAAAAGTATACGCCGTTTCCTTAATGACCATACGAAGAGACTTAGATAGTCTAGAAAACCAAGGACTCGCCACAAAGAGCTATGGAGGAGCCACACTCAATGAGTCTAGTTCAACTGAGCCTTCCTTTGAAATCAAAGAAGGCATGTCACAATCGGATAAAAAAGAGATCGCGATTTACGCCAGTACACTCATTCAAGATGGAGATTCTATCTATTTAGATTGTGGTACAACCTGCCTTGAGCTCTTTAAACGTATACACCATAAAAAAATCACAATCTTTACAAATTTTTGGAAAATTCTTCAATATGTAGATCGAAATACCAAGGCGAAAATCATTATGGCTCCAGGCACCTATAATCCTGTAACCCAGGCAGCTCTATCTGAAAGCACCATTCAATTCTTTCAAAACTATTATATCGATAAAGCCTTTATCTCCGTATTAGGCCTTGACTTAGACTATGGCGTATCCATTCCCAGCATGAGTGATGCTTTAGTTAAAAAAGCCATTCTTGATTCTTCCAATAAAAAAATTTGTATGGCAGACCATACAAAATTTAATAAAAAGTATATGTCAAAAATCGCCAACATCGATGATTTTGACATGATTATCACCGATAACAAACTAGATGATACTATAAAACACGAAAACATAATAAAAGCACATTAAATGTGCTTTTATTATATTAGAATGCTTTTTGACCTTTTACGTACGTCATTTCAACAGAATAGTCATCATTTAATACAACTAAATCTGCATCTTTTCCTGTTTGAATCGATCCTTTACGATCATCTACATTCAACATACGAGCTGGGTTCAATGTACAAGCATTGATAGCTGTTTGCCAAGGAACCATTGCTTTTTCTACTAAAATACGAAGTCCATCATTGACATGCAATGTAGATCCCGCAAGACCTTTCGTATCTGTTAAGTGTGCACTTCCATCTGGATATAATTCGATTTCGTTTCCACCAAACAATACTTTTGTACCTACAGGAAGGCCCTTAACCATCAATGAGTCAGTGATCATGATACAGTGATCAGGACCTTTAGCTGTAAAGAAATCATTTAATGCTTCATAAGTTGAATGGTTTCCATCACAGATAATTTCACCATATACATCTCTATAACGCATGGCAGCACCAACCAATCCTGGTTCACGGTGATGGAATTTAGTCATACCATTGAAAACGTGAGTCATTGAGTTTGCACCATTCGCAATAGCTAAACGAGCCTGTTCAAAAGTAGCTCCTGAGTGACCTTGACTACATACAATTCCATTTGCACGTAAGAACTTAGTTAATGCAAAGTTATCATCGTGTTCACAAGCCATAGTTACAATTTTAATTAAATTATTAGAAGCTGCTAGATAACGTTTAAATTGTTCAAGATCTGGTTTAACACAATACTGTTCAGGTTGTGCTCCCTTATATACTTGATCCAAATAAGGTCCTTCAAAGTGAATACCTAAAATTTCTGCACCTTCATACCCTTCTTCAACAACTTTCGCAACATTTTTAACCGCATTTGTCAAAACTTCTTCAGACTGTGTGATTGTTGTTGGAAGAATACCTGTAACACCTTCTTTAACGATGTTTTTCATCCAGTTACGAAGACCTTCTTCATTCGCATCATTTGTATCAAATCCATAAGCACCATGTGTGTGTACATCGATAAATCCTGGGACAATTCTCTTATCTCCAAAATCTTCATCTACATCTTTTTCTCCATATGGATAGATATTTACAATCTTTCCTTCTTCCACTTCAACTTGGGCTGCCAACCATGTATTTACGACCCAAATTCTTTTACTTTGAATAATCATATCGACAATTCCTCCTAACTATTATTATACTCTTTATAAAAGAAAACACTTACACTTTTTAGCTGACTTTTTATAATTTTTATTCAAAAAATATAAAAGATGCAAATGAATAGACAAATTCTCTAAATAATTCTAAAATAAAAAAAGAGGTGAACAAAAATGAAAAAAGCTAAAAAGATTATAGATAACGTATACTGGGTCGGGGTTAGAGACTTAAACAACCGTCACTTCCATGGTGATTTATATCCAATTGATGAAGGTTGTACATATAATGCCTACTTAGTTGTAGATGATGAAGTCACACTTTTTGATACAGTCGAAGAAGAATTCACAGAAGAACTATTGGAAAGAGTTGAATCCGTACTTCAAGGAAGAGAAATTGACAATATTGTTGTTCAACATACAGAACCAGATCATTCGGGTGGATTTAAAAAAGTATATGCCAAATATCCAAACGCAAAAGTTTACGCATCTATTTCTGGAAAGAAGAATATGATTGAACAATACTTTGATCAAGTTCCATATCAGGTCGTAAAGACAAATGATACAATCAACACAGGAAAATATGACTTTGTCTTTGTCGAAATGCAGATGATTCACTGGCCAGACAACATGTTGACATATTGTCCACAGTTAAAAACTGTATTCTCAAACGATGCCTTTGGACAGCACATTGTAAACTTTAATCTAACCGATGAAGGATTGGATAAAGCGTATTGTTTAAAACAAGCTAAAGAATACTTTGCGAATATTGTTTTACCATATACAACACCAGTGCAAGCTAAATTAAACCTAATTCTAGGCATGAATTTAGACATTGAATATATCATGCCGGCACATGGTATTATTTGGAAAGACTATATTGCAGATATTATAGAAACATATAAAGGTATCGCTGCTCAAAAAGTAGAAAATAAAGCCGTAATTGTATATGAATCTGTATGGAAACATACGCAACAGATTGCCGAAAGCTTAGCCGAAGGATTCAGCGATGCTGGTATGGATGTGAAAGTCTATAAATTATCGGATACAAAATCAAGCATTGTGATGCGTGAAATCATGGATGCCAAAGTTGTATGTATTGGATCAGGAACCTACAACAATGTCATGGCACCTAGTGTAGCCGCTTTCCTTGAACACATTCGTCCATGTAAATTTAAAAATAAAAAAGGGTTGGCCTTTGCCGCATACGGATGGTTTAACCAAGTTGCCAAAGAAATCGATACAAGAATGCAACAATCTGGAATCGAATCATGCCACGATGTGGTCAATCAATGCTACACACCAAGTGATAATCAATTAGAAGACTATTTTAATGTTGCAAAAGAAATCGCAAAAAATTGCCAGGAATAAATTTCCTGGCATTTTTAGTCTATATTTACATGTGAATTTGGCAATAAACGAAGTCCTTTAGGAATCTTGTTTTTGATTTGTTTTCCATCACTCTTGCCAAAGCCAAACGGATGTCCCTTAAAACATACAGCCACATACCCTTTTTCACATTCCTTTTGTAAAACTTCACCATGCATAAAAAGGTCCATTTCTTCTAGAGTTACATCCACTTTTCTTTTATAGTCAAAATCTGCAACCATATAAAAAGAATGACTTGGCTCAAAACGATTCTTAATGACATCCCCCAAATATACGCCTTGACGTAATACTTTTACCTTTTTAAAATCCACAAACGGAACATCCATACCATATACTCTATCCTTATCTATATAGTAATTGTTTGGTAATGTATTCAATTGTTCTTTTAAAAATTTCTGAGTCACATTATCTATTTTTTTTGATTTTAGAACTGGAAGCTTACCTGCGACATCTGATTGTTTCTTGAATTTCGCAATGAAATGACCCTCACCACCATCCATTGGAAAGATACGACGCACATTCAAGTCTTTAAACCCTTTTCTTCCCCACGAAACTTCAGGATCTACCAAGATCATATCCTCATGTTTTTCTAAAAAATCTAAGACAACATCTTCATCTTCTTCTAAAGCATATGTACAAGTGGAATACACCAAAGTACCACCCGGTTTCAACATGAAATAGGCA
The DNA here is from genome assembly GCF_009696075.1 of Holdemanella porci. Lineage (GTDB taxonomy): Bacteria > Bacillota_I > Bacilli_A > Erysipelotrichales > Erysipelotrichaceae > Holdemanella > Holdemanella porci. The sequence goes on from NZ_VUMR01000034.1 coordinate 12,534, forward strand.
TGTTCTAATATTTCTTTTTGACGAGTCGCACAAAGTTCAACATTTTCAATGCTCCAATTATTTAAGGCAACATCATGCTTTTTGATCATCCCCTCACCACTACAAGGGGCATCCACTAAAATTTTGTCAAAACAAGCATCAAACACCTTCGCAAGCTTATCTACACTTGTATTGGTTACTGCCACATTTTTCACACCCATACGCTCAATATTAGACAAAAGGATTTGGGCACGCTTCGCATCAATTTCATTTGATACTAGATATCCACTTTTTAAATGTGATGCGATCTGCGTACTCTTTCCACCTGGTGCTGCACATAAATCCAATACATAATCATCTTCTTGTACATCCAAGATTTCAACAGCGCTTGAAGCACTTGGTTCTTGCAGATAAAAACAACCACAAATATGGAAAGGATGATTTCCCAACGGCTTATCTACATAATAACTTTCCTTACAAAACCGACTTGGATTATCCAAATGATCAAATTCATCCAATTCTGCCTTTTTTAAATTTATACGCATACCACGATATAAAGGTTTTGATAAAGATTCAATATAGGCATTATATTCATCTTTTAATAATTTCTGCATGCGAGAAAAATACATTTCTTGACTCATACACCCTCCAAAACGGTCTCAGGATCAATGCGACATGCATAGCCTGAGCATGTTGCAGCCTCACTATAGCCACATCCAAAAGAAAAATCAGCACCACTGTTTCTAAAATATTCTACGATCGAATTGAGATCCTGTTTTAATTCAAACACCTCTACATGCGTATGAGGCCCTGTTGAATTGCCACTGTTACCACTTTTCGCTATAACTGTACCTTGACTGACTTGCTGGCCACTTGTCACATAGATTTCATTGGATAAATGCGCATAACTAATCGCATAAAGTTTATCATTTACGGCAGCCACCATACAAATGGTATTGCCACCACCGTTTGGCCATCCACACCAGTTTCCTAAATATCCATTATTCGAATCCACTGGTGCATGGGCATACAATATGATACCATTAGCAACCGCTAACACATCACTATACATGGCACTAGCGATATCCAAGCCTAAATGAAGACCTCCATCCGGATAGGACCAACATCCAGCACTGATTGTACCATTTTCAACTGGATTTTGCCAAAAAGAACTGTACGAATCAATTTCATAATTTCCATCCACCAAACAAGACATACCGTTTTGTTGCCACGATTCATACCCACCAAAATCAGGCAAATGCTCAGTTCCTGAAATCATAGAATCTTCATTATGTTGCCCAGATTCATTGATTTGTGCTAAATGTGAAAATCGTTTTAATAAACGACTTTGACAATTGGATAATCTCTCAAGATATTCATCATATAACAATAACGTATTTTGATTCTTATCGAACTGTTTTTTTTGTTTCAAATATTCTACTTCAACATTTCTATATTCATCGAAGTACAGCGTCAAATTCTTTTGAATCTTATATGGATACAAAATGGAGTTGTTTTTTTGAATCGCTTGTAATTCCAAGCCATATTCCATTTTTTTCAATTCATAATAATTCTTTTTAATTTTATACCTACGTTCAAGTTCATCCACACATTTTTCTTGTTTATCCATTTCAATCCGTAAATCCGTTTTTTTAGATGTAACATCCATCGCAATATCTCTACATTTTAAAGATAGAAAACTAGCTCTATCTTCATGAATTGTATCGACTTTGGATTCTATATTTGAAATTAAAACTTCATAACTCGGCACGATCATCGATTGTAAGCCAATAAAAAAACAGACAAAAAGAGATATACATTTCATAATACTCCTTCTACTGTCTGTCTTCTAAAATTATTGTATTTATTTTTCTAAGTACATGCAAGCACTATTTAAAATGATAAAACATAAAGTTCCTGTTGCGACAATATTTAATGTACAATCCAACAATCCATATATCAACACGATCGCAATAAAACACATCATCATGCCAAATAGTGCAGGATTTTCTTTTCTTGTATGCGAAGTAAAGATTTCCTTATTTAGCACAAATGTATATGCCAAAAGCACCACTGTTCCAACAACTCCATACGACAAAATGGAATCAATATAAATATTATGGGCATGAGGTGCCTTATGACCATGTACTAATGGATAAAACTTCTGATATGTCTGTGGACCCCATCCAAAGAATGGATACATTGAAATACACATAAATGCCGTTTTCCAGATCTTAATACGAGAGACAAAAGTTGACATATCACTGATTCTTGGAATCAACGTAGGTTTTAAGAATACTAAAGCACATATACCAAGTTCGAATACAATAGATGTGATAAATAGTTTTTTCCATCGCACACAATAAAGAAAGATAGGAAAGATTAGGGCAAATGGTAATAATGCAGTTCTAGATCCCGTTAAATATAGAACAAAGAAATTAAACAGTGCAATTATAAAATAACCAATCTTACAAAGAATATTATCGTTTTTCACAAAACGATACATACACATTACACATACAAAATCAATGACCATCGCATAGATATTCGCATTCATAAATGTCGAAGTAATTCTTCGTTTTGGCGAATTGAAGATATGGAATTCTAAAAATGTTCGTCCATTCGCAAGGGAAATCTGATTAAACTGATACAAACCGTAGATAGCCGCAAATACCGATAAAATAATAATAAGATCACACATCTTTTCAAATGTACTTTTTGTGATGCTTCTACGATAATAAGCTCCATATAAACCGATCAACACAAATAACCATGTATTGCCAAAACCTGTCCAGTTCGAATGGAAGATGGAAACAATAAATTCCAATACGATAAAGCTATAAAAGAAAATTGCGCCCGTTTGATTCTTTATGGCATCCACCAATTTATGTCGGCATAATGCTTGTATTAAAATGCATGCGACTGCTACACTTGCGATTTGATAGGGCAAAAACAGAAAGGCAGTTGCCAATAAAATCATTTTTTCATCTAAATTCATAGATACTCCCTTCAAAAAAATAAGCTGGTTGAACCAGCTTAATTTCAAAACATGGTGCCGACTATCGGATTTGAACCAATGACCTACGCGTTACGAGTGCGTTGCACTACCACTGTGCTAAGTCGGCATAAAGACTACTCTATTAGAATAGTCTTATTTTTTAAGATTGTAAAGCAGAAATCTGTTGTTGATAATATGCGATTTGTTGCTGCAAAGAAGACAACATCTGATTGTTTGTATCAATTTGAGATTGAATATCTGTAGTATCTTCTCCATTTTGTTGCGCATATGCCAAATCAGACTCTAGACTCTGTGCATATTGTGCATACGTATTGTAGTCTTGCTGCAAACTATTCAAGCTTGTTTGATATTCTTTAACCTTCTTTTCATTCTCTGCTTTTTTAGCTTCTTCTTCCTGACGAGCCTTTTCCTCGGCAGCCGCCTTTAATTCACCCTGTTCTTTACATAGATCAATAAAGTCTTTGCCAGTCTTAGCTTTTGATAAAGTATCCACTTCATCTTTTAAATTTTTAGACAATGAACTATATGTAGGCTGCATATCGGCTACAGCCATCTTTTCTTCATCGGATTTTGATTCCCAACCATTTAATAAATCAACGATTTGTTGATAAGCAGGAAGTTTAACTTCTTCTTTATCTTGATGAAGCTGCTTTATATCTTTCAACAAAGCCTTATATGTTTTTCCAGTCTGTTCTTTAAAATATTCATTGATTGAAGTCTTTTGTTTATCCAAAAGCTTTTGATAATCTTTATCCAAATCTAGAAGCTCTAATTTCTCTGCATCTGACATCATATTGTCTCCATACTCATCCGCATAAGACACTAATTTATCATATGTATTTTGTTGCGTTTCAGAAACAATATTTTGTGGATTATACACCAAAACTTTATATGCATATCCACCTAAAGCAGCCAGACCTAATAAGATTACGCATAGCACAATTTTTGTAACCTTCTTCATCGGTTTCTTTTTTTTGACTTGTTTATTCTTAGACTTCTTTTCTTTTGGTTTATGTTCCTTTTTTTCTTTCTTTTCTTTTGGCTTCTTTTCCTTTTGGATAACCACCTCTTCATCTTCGTCATCCTCATTTGACATATCCTGCAACATCGCATGTACAAGATCTAATGCCTCATTGGATTGTTCCTTCTCAATTGAAGAAGTTGTAAAATCATCTTCCATGTCTTTTAAATCATCTTTATGCTCCTGATAAAACTGCTCTTCTTCCGCAATCGTTTTTTGACCACGCTCTTTACGAAGCATATCTAAAGCTGAAGACATTGTCTTTTCAGCCTGTCTTCTTTCTGCTTCAGACATCTGATGAACCTTTTTAGGCTTTTTTAATTCATCGTTATATTCTGTTTTTTTATCTAAAAGTGCTTTTGAATAAGCATCTATATTCTTATCATTTTTACTCATAATATATTTTCCTTAGTTCGAATCTATTTTAACACATTATAAGCCTTCTTTTTCAACAAATTCATAAAAAGATTTTTCTTTCACAAAATCCTCCTTATTCACCTTTCCAATCGGCTGTGCATAAATGATAAATTCATTTTCGCCTTCCAATTCAAACATTTCATCACAAATCCTTGTCACACATGCTCCAATTCCACAAGTTCCTAAACCAATACTTGTGCTTGCCAAATATATATTTTCTCCAACATGGCCTAAATCCACTAAAGCTATTCGATGTGCAAGATGTCCATAGCGCCATTCGGTACGATACGGAATATAGCTGAAATAGAAAATTACATTGGCTTTTAAGGCCCATAATTGATCACATAAGGAAGATGCCAAAATATCACTTACCTTTTCAATTGGATTTAAAAACTCAATATGATGTTCCATAGGCAAATAATGGTAGGTTCCAGGGTTTAACCCTTCTACATTTTGACATACAAAATAAAGTTCAAAACCATGTCTAGCTCCTCCAGATGGTACTGTACGCAAAGTCGCATATTTCTTACCACGAATTTGTTTAACACCTTGGCAAGTCCAAAGCATATAAGAAAGTTCCAACAAAGACATGGGCTCTTGCGTATATACACGACTACTGTGACGTGTATTGATAATATCTAGAAAGTTAGAATGAACGGATAATGCGTCGAAATTTTTAGGAAGTTCTATGGAATCTTTTCGCATAGCAGCTTTAACCAAAGGTGGTTGTGGAAGTTTTTTGTCTTGGTCCGATTCAAATTCTTCTATATCATATTTCAAGTCTGAATAATTCATGCTCTTCTCCTTTTAATGCGCTAACTCATCTAATAATCTTGCCTTTTGTGTTCCTATCAACAAGAGTTGTTTATACTTTTCATATATATCAATCGTATGTGAACTTAAATAAAGAGCCATTTCACTCGACATTGTTAGATTCGTTACAAATATTGTCATTTCCTGACCATTCTTAAATGCATTTTCCATAAATTCAAACGCATTTTCAATCTCCAACTTCAATTGACTATCCAACTTTTCCATTTTTTCCTTTTGTTCAAAGAAAGGCTTTGTACAAGAATCAAAACGAGACTTTGGATCTAAACTTTCATCCACCATTACTTTTTGTATGTTATTTAACACAAATTCATATTCATGTTTTTGTGAAACACTTAATAATTCTGCCTGCAATTTATCACGATAATTTGACATAAATGCCTTTGTATGGTCCAAATAAGAAGAATCCATATCTTTACGATATTCTTTCAAGAAACGAAACCAAAGATCCGTACAATGTTTTTCAAAAGAATATAAATTCACTTGTCGTAGTAAACCATCTATCACCAAATTAACAACAGAGACTCTTTCATCAAAATCGGCTTGTAACAATCGAGCATAGATAGTGCTTGATACATTTCCTTGTAAGATATCATCAATGCCATAATCATCCTGATATTTTTTATACACCAAATAATAGGCGAAAACATCTTCGGCAATATCTTCATGATGCAGATATTCATAAATCGTATCTTGAGAGATTTCCAGATGCATCTTTTCATAGGTATAGAGTAAATAAGATAAATCTTCCCAGCCTCTTGCCGTCACAAATTCCATACCATCCACACTTGTTGAAACAGTATAGAAATGATTGGGTTTTAATTCCAAATAGCTTAAGATCATCGGATGAATATGTTTTGAAATCGCATACTCTTTCCATACATAGTAATCCGTTTCCACATGGATATAACGAATACGATCCATTGTCACGACATCAAAATCACGAACCGATTTATTATATTCACTCGGATTTCCTGCCGCTACAATGATCCAGCCACAAGGAACCTTCTGATTTCCAAAGGTTTTATTCTGTAGAAACTGCAACATCGTAGGTGCTAATGTTTCCGATACACAATTGATTTCATCAATAAATAAGATACCTTCTTTTAAACCTGTATCTTCCATTTTTGAATAAACACTCGCAATAATCTCACTCATTGTATATTCGGTAATCGAGTATGTCTTTCCTTGAAATTTCTTTTCTTGAATAAAAGGAAGGCCCACAGCACTTTGACGCGTATGATGCGTAATTGTATAGCTGACAAGTCCAATTTGACATTCCTTTGCGATTTGTTCCATAATCTGTGTTTTACCAATACCAGGAGGACCAATCAACAATAATGGTCGCTGATTCTTCGTTTCAATCTCATATTCACCAAACGAATTCTTCGATAAATATGCCTGTACAGTATTTTTTATTTCATTTTTTGCCTGTAATATATTCATAACTTTTCTTCCAATCTATATTGAATAGCCCATGAAGGCACTTTACTTTGATCATAATCCTCTAAATAAATAAAAGCCGTTTTATAGGCCGGACTCTTTTTAGGATAGATTCCTTTGCCATCTGTAAAATAGAGCAGGCCACAAAGATTTTGAAAAACTTTTTGATTGATCAAATCATTCACATAACTAAATACCGGTCTAAAATCAGTGTTGCCTCCCCCTATTAGAGAAAATGAATTCAACAATCGATCCATCTCATTTTGATTTGAGATGACATCGTCTTTGCGAATCCTGTCATCACATTGAATAATATGCACCTTGCACGATTTATAAAACATATTTGAAGTACTTAAAATACTATATGTATTGGATATAAAACGCTTCGCAAGATTTTCATCAATAGAATAACTCGTATCGAGTACAATCACAAACTCATAGATTTTTTTAACTTCTTTTGTCTCTAAAGGTTCAATCAATGGCATATTTTTATAAATAGACATCCCATATGTGTAATAGGATAAATCAAATTCATCCAAATCTATTTGCATTTCTTCTTTCACAATACTAAATCGTTTTAAAAACTGAGAAAACGAGTATTTCGATTTCTTTGCCTGTAAACTCGACACAAGAAAGGCATCCCCCTCCTCATTATCTTTCCCTTTTTGTTTATGATCAAACAATGTTTGTTTGGCAACACTCTGCCACTTTTTTTGAACAGAAGAAGATTGAGGGATTTTGTCATCTTGCTCTTTAGGCCATGAACTATGATCATCTACCACAAATTCATAATATAAATCTTGAATATCGCCACGTGTACAAAGCCATTCATATACAGTTATACAGCTGATACCTGTTAAACTTTCAATTTCACGATATACATCTTTTCGAACATATGACAAGATTCGCGAAACACTCTTTTTATGCATCGAATCCAATGTATACTCCACGATAATATCGCAAGCTACATTCCAAATCAATTCAACACGATTTTTTCTAAGCCAAATATGGCTATATAAACAATGCAGAACACTATGTAAAAAACTACGATTTAAAAACACTGCATTCTTCTGAAATAAATCAATAATCTTTAATGGATTATAGTAAAAATACACGCCATTTGTAGCACATACAGCTACACACTCGTCTTCCTTCAACATCAGCGTATTTAAAGCTGTTAAAAAATGTGGCATATCTATATAGAGTTCGGATCGAACTAATTCTAAGATATGAATTGCCTTTTCCTTTTCCCATTCACTTTGTCGCATTAAAAATCCTCAAAAGAATATGTCGATGATGATTTAAACATCTTATTCTTTAATTCCATCAATTGAGTACGAGTTTCTAAATCCATTGGCTTAACTAGCAATTTGGTGACTTTGCTATAATTCTTCTTTTTATCACTTACACGAATAACCACTCGTTTTTCAAATCCTTTAAGCGAGTGATTTTATAGATGTTTTTCAATCTAAGTAGTACG
>NZ_VUMR01000035.1 GCF_009696075.1 Holdemanella porci
AAATATTTTGAAGTTCTTGTCATAAGTGTAGTCTCTCTTTCGTTTACACCTATACAATAAATCTTAAATAGACATCATTAATGTCAGTTATATTAACAAATCACCAATGTATCTGTTAAGCCAAAAAGTAACATCACCAACTGTAGATGTAGAAATTTATGGATGGAAAATCGATGTGTTTTCAAGCATAGGTGTATCACTTGCGTTTTTTCTATCTTCATTTTTAGTGCACACACCACTCTCTTGTATATCTCCCTATTTTGATCAGATTGTCGCAATCATCCTTGCTTTAGGCATGATGAAAGAACCGATTCAAATGATAGGAGAAAGTTTTCGTAGTTTGATGTTGTTGAGTCCAAATGAAAAAGAAGTCGCAAACATCAAAAACATATCCTCTTCTGTGTTGGATAATTATCCATATGATCCGGTATTTTATGATATTACGACAACAGGAAGAAAAATGTGGATATCCATCTATTTCACAACACGAATTGATATGATGTCGTATACCGAATTGGAAGTAGCCAATCGAGAATTGAAAATAGCACTTCAAAAAGAATATGAAGATTGTTTTGTCGAACTTGTTCCCAATGTATTAGCGAATAAATAGGAGTAATTTGGAATGGAAAATAAAATAGAATTAGTATGTCCTGAATGTAATGAAAAGTTTAATGTTGATATTTTTACGTCGATCAACGTTCAAATGGACAAAGATATGAAAAATAGAGTTTTAAGTGGAAAACTCTTTGATATGGAATGTGCACATTGCCATTCTAAATTCCACATTCCGTATCCAGTTTTATATCACGATATGGAAAAAAAGTTGTTGATTCAATTTACAGAAGAAAAAGAACTAGAACCCATTAAAAAAATATTAGATCATGCCAATGTAGGCGAAGATTATACAGTACGAATCGTAGATAATGAGCGAGACTGGATCGAGAAGATTTTGATTTCAGATAGTGGATATGATGATCGTATTATGGAACTTTATAAACTCCTTGTACTATCTCAATATGAAGATGCCGATAATGTAAATGGTCTTTATTATTGGAATATTCAGAATTTTGAAAATCCACATTACGTTATGGTATTGGATGAAAAAGAAAGTGATAAGATGCATTTTATGCCATTTCATGAAGGTGTATATAAACAAGTGGAAGAAGTCTTCTTATCAGATATTAAACAAGATTATATTGTAGATGCTTCTTGGGCCGTTTCAAATACGAAGTAGGTGATTCTATGATTGAAAGCATTCATGCATGTGTAGATTTATTACACGTGGGATATCGCGTAAAAGATGCATATGATCCGATTATATTAAATGTGTATCATTGTTTAAAAATGGAAAATTTGAACGATGAACAATACATGTTGCACATTGATTCCTTGTTAAATAAAAGTATTCATGATTTGAATGAAACGGAAGTATATACCTATATTACATATGTTTTTGAAAAAGAAAATTATGTTCCTTCCTTTTTAAAAAGTGTTATTGAATCTGGGATGTTTAAAGAATTATTGTTGAGATATTTATCTTTAAAAGAATCAGATACACTTCAATGTGTTAAGTTAAATCGTAACTTATTAAGTAAGTGGCATTATGCGAGCATCTCTGAAGAGGTGGCACAGAATTTGACAATCAGTGCTAATGGAAGAGTCTATCTAACAAGGTATGTTATGTCAAAAGAAGGTGTACAGGCTTTAAAAACGCAACAAGCTACGATTTCTAAAGAAGATGCCTATGCCATTTTAGAAGCGATGGCAAGTTTGGATCTAGAGACCAAAGAAGTAGAAGAAAATGGATGGCAATTAAGGATGTATAAAAATGTCGGTGGAAAGAATCGCTTAGTGAAAACAATTGTCCACGATGAAAAGAATCCAAAAGGCTTCAATGAATGGATTCGTTCTTTATTACCGTTTGAGCATCTGTTTGTGTTTGGAGGTTCTTATTATTCATGGGAAAAGTGATGTAAAAAACTTACATTTTAGCTTGACATTTATTTTCATTAAGACTATATTATTTTCAAAGCAATGAAAAGAAATAGTAAAATAGTACTGCTTCAAGAGACTTTCTGGTTGGTGAAAAGAAAGAGTAAGGCTATTTGAACACGTCTTTGAGCTGTAAAGATGAAACTAAGTAGTTTTTAACGTATTCCTGGCGTTATCAGATTTGAGGCTAATTGATTAGTAAAATAAGGTGGAACCACGTAAGTTAAACTTTCGTCCTTAGGACGGAAGTTTTTTTGTTTATAAGGAGGTTTGTTTACATGCAACAAATACAATTACCACAAGGAATGAAAGATACGATTTTGAATGAGTGTGAAAAGAAAAAATATCTACAAAATACTTTGGAACAGATTTTTGAATCCTTTGGATATGAAGAAATCATTACACCAACAATCGAGTATTATGAAACATATGAAAATGCATTTAAAAACATTCAAACAACAGATATGTATAAATTCTTTGATGAAAATGGAAGAATTCTAACATTAAGAACGGATATGACCGTTCCAATTGCACGTGTTTGTGCATCGAAATTTAAAGATTCAAAACCTCCGTTTCGCTATCGCTATACTTCAAATGTATTTAAAGTACGTCAAAAATTTGCAGGCAAAAGAAGTGAAGTCACAGATTGTGGCATCGAATTGATTGGATTGGATTCAAAAAGTGATGTACAAGTCTTGTGCTGCGCTTTAGAAGTCATGAAAAACTTTAAAAACTATACGCTTGAAATCGGAAATGTGCAGTTTTTTCAGGCGGCTTGCAAAGTTGTTCGTTTGAGTACAGAAGAAGTCAATACTCTAGCCAATTTAATTGATAAGAAAAGCATGGTCGATCTGAAAGTTTACTTGGATTCATTGTATCTCAGTGAAAAAATTGTGGATTTCTTTATGCACCTTCCATTCCTATGTGGAGACGTGAATATATTAGATGAAGCATATACGTATTGTTTCGATGATTCATTAAAGGATGTCTTAGATTCTATGAAAGAATGTATCCAATCTTTAAAAGAATTAGGATATTTAGAAAATGTAACCATCGATTTTGGAAAAGTCGCCCATTTGGATTACTATACCGGAATTATTTTTGAAGGATATGTTTCAGGGGTTGGAACAAGTATCTTAAGTGGTGGTCGATATGACTGTTTATTAAAAAAGTTTGGTCGTGATCTTCCAGCTTGTGGCTTTAGTGTAAAGCTAGATCCACTCATTGACTATGTGGATGTACAATCGAAAAAGAAATATAAATTGTATTATCCACAAGACAAACAAATTGAAGCTATGAAACAAGCAAAAAAATTAAGAAAAGAAGGAATCGTCATTTTAGAACCATCAACAAATGAATCTATTTATGTAGAGGAGGTACAAGCATGAGCTTATCGATTGCGCTCACAAAGGGACGTTTAGAAAAACAAACTGTTGCTATGTTAGAAGAACTTGGTTACGGAGTAGAAGCTTTAAAAGACAAAAGTCGTGCCTTGGTGTTTAAAGATTCTGTACATGACATTCAATATTTTTTAGTGAAATCCAACGATTGTATTACCTATGTTAATCATGGTGTTGCTGATATTGGGGTTGTTGGAAAAGATACCATTTTAGAAAATGAGAATGATAACTATGAATTATTAGATTTGAAGATTGGCAAGTGTAAATTCATTGTGGCTAGCCTACCTCAAAATCAGTTGTTTTCAAAAATAGGACACATTAAAATTGGAACCAAATATCCTCGTGTAGCTAAACAATATTTTTTGTCCAAAGGTATGGATGTTGAAATTATTAAGATTGATGGATCTGTAGAATTAGCACCTATTTTAGGTCTATGCGACGGAATCGTAGATATTATGGAAACAGGAACAACTTTAAAAGAAAATGGTTTAGTTGTGCTAGATACAGTCTGTGACATTAGTGCGCGTGTTATTGTGAATAAAGCAAGCTTTAAGTTAAAACACGAAGAAGTGATGAAAGTAATCCATGATTTAAGTAAGAGGGTGAATGAAGATGTTGACTAGAATTTATAAAGAAGATAAAGATGCATTGAAAGAATATTTGATGTCACGAACGCAAGATTTAAGTACAGATGTCTTGGTTACAGTATCAAATATTATTCAAGATGTAAAAGAAAATAAAGATGAGGCTTGTCTAAAATATACACAACAATTTGATAAGGTTAGCTTAGATACAATGGAAGTATCTCAAGAAGAATGGGATGCACAAATATTAAAATGTGATGATTCGTTTGTAGAAGCAATGAAACTTGCTAAAAAAAATATCGAAGATTTTCATAAACTTCAAAAACAAAATGGATATTTGTTGCAGAAAGAAAAGGGAATCTATTTAGGCCAAAGAGTACTATCTCTTGAAGCAGTAGGAATCTACGTTCCAGGAGGACGTGCACAATATCCAAGCAGTGTTTTAATGAATGCATTACCCGCAAAAATTGCCGGTGTTCAAAATGTTGTTATGGTAACTCCACCGGATAAAAATGGAACGATTCACCCTAATATTGCGTATGCGGCTAAACTTGCCGGTGTAGATAAAATCTATAAGATTGGTGGAGCCCAAGCTATTGCTGCTTTGGCCTATGGTACACAAACCATTGATCGAGTAGATAAAATCGTAGGTCCAGGAAATATTTATGTTGCAGCTGCTAAAAAATTAGTGTATGGAACGGTCGATATTGATATGATCGCAGGGCCAAGCGAAATTTTAGTTGTTGCCGATGAAAAGGCGAATGCAGAATATGTAGCAGCCGATCTATTATCACAAGCCGAACATGATCCAATGGCAAGTGCGATTTTGTTGACTACAAACGAAGAACTTTTGGATTTGGTGAATCAAGAGCTTTTAAAACAAAGTGCAGTATTACCTAAAAAAGAAATAGTGGAACAATCCCTAAAGAACTATGGTAAAGCCATTGTCTGTGATTCGGTTGAAGAATGCATTTCCATTAGTAATGAGATTGCACCAGAACACTTAGAATTGATGATTCAAAATCCAATGGAACACCTACAAGAAGTAAAAAATGCAGGTAGTATTTTCTTGGGCTACTACACATGCGAAAGCATAGGTGATTATTTTGGGGGAACAAACCATGTTTTACCAACGAGTGGAACGGCACGCTTCTCAAGTGCTTTATCCGTAGATAGTTTTATTAAAAAATCATCCTATTTGTATTATTCAAAACAAGCAATCGAAGCCTATGGAAAATATATTGAAACAATTGCCAGTGAAGAGCACTTACAAGCACATGCCAATGCAGCTAAAGTGAGGGTGAAATAATGAAGGGTTATCAAACACATTCACAAACAGGAATTCTATTGAATGCCAATGAGGCAAGTCAAAACGTAGATGATAATGTCAAACAAGAAATTTTAGATGCGATTTCAAACCTTGCACTCAATCGATATCCAGATACAACTTGTCATGAATTACATGATTTATATGCCAATATTATGAATGTTCCATCATCATGGATTTTATCGGGAAATGGATCGGATCAAATGTTGGGCTTCTTGATTCAGTATTATTTACAAGGAAATAAAACATTGTATACATTAGCACCAGATTTTTCGATGTATGACTATTATGTAGAATTGAATCATGCAAAAATTGAAAAATTTGAAACGTCTTTAGATGGATCCTTTGATGTCGATGCATTTATTTCAAATGGTAAAGATAAAAAAGTGGATATGATCTTATTCTCAAATCCAAATAATCCAACGGGACATGCGATTTCGAAATTAGAAATGATACAAATTTGCGAAGCCTTTTCGAATATTCCAGTCATTTTTGATGAAGCCTATATGGAATTTGGTAATGAAAGCGCCATCGATTTATTAAAAACATATCCAATGGCTTTTGTTTGTCGAACTCTATCCAAGGCGTATGGACTTGCAGGAATTCGTTGTGGGTTTATGATTTCTTCACAAGTTGAAAAATTAGCTTCACTTTTTATTCCTTATGCACTAAGTAGTGTCACTCAAACGATTGCAAGTGTTGTATTAAGACATGCCGAAGCATATAAAGTGAATATTGCGGCTATTATTTCAGAAAGAGAAAGAATGTATCGAGAAGTGAAGGATTATAAAACAATTAGTTTCTATCCTTCAAATGCGAATTTCTTGTATGGAAGAACAGATAAAAAAGATATTTTAATGAACCTGTTTAAAGAAAAGAACATAACAATTCGAAATTATGCGGATACTAGTTTTCGTATAACGATTGGGACAAGCGAAGAAAATGAAATGGTATTAGATGTTCTAAGGAGGTTTGAGTATGCGAATAGCTGAGAAAAACAGGGATACAAAAGAAACAAAAATATATGAAAAGATCAACTTAGACGGAAATGGAAATAGCGACATTGATACAGGAATTGGTTTTTTTGATCATATGTTGACATTGTTTGCGTTTCACTCGAATTTTGATTTAGTTGTAAAAGCGGATGGCGATCTTGAAGTGTGTGATCATCATACAATAGAAGATTGTGGAATTTTATTAGGAAAATTATTTTTAGAGGCTTTAGGGGATAAAAAAGGAATTGCCCGCTATGGAAGTATGAATCTTCCTATGGATGAAGTTTTATGTAATGTCACATTAGATATTAGTGGACGTCCTTATTTGGTTTTTAATTGCGAATTGATACGAGAAAACATTGGAACGATGTCTTGTGAAATGGTTGAAGAATTTTTTAGAGCCTTTTGTGTGGCAACTGGGGTAACGTTACATATCAATGTGTACTATGGAAAGAATGATCATCATAAAGTAGAGGCCATATTTAAAGCGTTTGGCCGTGCCTTGAAACAAGCTGTAAAAATAGAATCGGATCGTATCCCTAGTTCTAAAGGGGTAATCGAATGATTGGAATTATTGATTATGGCATGTCCAATTTATACAGCGTAAAAAATGCTTGTGACTATTTAGGCTTAGATTGTGTTGTTTCAAAAGATGTTTCTATTTTATCTAAATGCGATAAATTGATTTTACCAGGAGTTGGAGCTTTTCAAGACTGCATGCACACACTCCATTCTATGGGACTCTATGATTTTATTGTTCAACAAGTAAATAAAGATGTTGCGCTATTGGGGATTTGCCTTGGTATGCAAGCTTTGTTTGAAACGAGTGAAGAAAATGGCTTATGCGATGGTTTTGGCTTTTTAAAAGGTCATGTTTGTCATATGGAGGATTCAAGTGTAAAGATTCCCCAAATCGGTTGGAACGTATTGGAAAGTAATCATCCTCAGGCAATATTTAAAGAAAATACGTATGTGTATTATGTCCATTCATATTATTCCAAAGATATGGATGATCAAGACTTAATTGGATATTCCATGTATGGAAGTATGAAAATACCAGGTCTTGTGATGCATGATCATATTATGGGATGTCAGTTTCATCCTGAAAAAAGTGGAGAAGATGGATTAAAAATATTGGAATATTTTGGAAAGGAGTTCTAAATGATTGTATTACCTGCAATAGATATATTAGATGGAAAACCTGTTCGTTTGTACCAAGGTGATTATGGCCAATCCAAATGTGTGGCGGATGATGTACTTGTTTGTGCTAAAAATTTTGAAGCGGCAAATGCTTGCTATTTACATGTTGTGGATTTAAACGGGGCAAAAGAAGGAAGTCGAGTCAATGAAGATTTGATTTGTGAAATTGTGAAGACATGTGATATACCCGTTGAAGTGGGTGGAGGCATTCGTACGATGTCTGCTATAGATTTTTATATAGAAAACGGTGTTTCAAGAGTCATTCTGGGAACTTCAGCAATTCAAGATTATTGTTTATTAAAAGATGCAGTTTCAAAATATGGTTCTAAGATTGCGGTTGGACTTGATTGTAAAGACGGATATGTATGTACGTCAGGCTGGTTGGAAACGAGCAAAGAATATTATTTGGACTTTGCAAAAAGAATGGAAGAGATTGGGGTAAAGACATTGATTTGTACAGACATTTCAAAGGATGGAACTTTACAAGGACCTAACTTTGAGATGTTAGAAGCACTTAAAAATCATGTATCATGTAACTTAATCGCATCTGGTGGTATTCGTGATTTATCACATATCCAAACATGTAAAGAATTAGGGTTGTATGGTGTAATTGCGGGTAAGGCCATTTATGAAAAGACGTTAGATTTGAAAGAAGCGTTAAGCATATGTTGACAAAAAGAATTATACCTTGTCTAGATGTAAAAGATGGGAATGTTGTGAAGGGAATCCACTTTTTGGGTTTAAAAGAAGTGGGAGATCCTGTAGCTCTGGCAAAGAAATATTATTTAGATGGCGCTGACGAATTGGTTTTTTTGGATATTAGTGCCACAGTAGAAAAAAGAAAAACCATGGTTGATATTGTAAATAAGGTCGCAAAAGAAATCTATATTCCTTTTACGGTTGGTGGAGGCATTTCAACGATTGAAGATGTTCGTGCTATGTTGATGGCAGGAGCCGATAAAGTAAGCTTAAATAGTGCTGCAATTCGTAATCCGGACTTAATTAAAGAGGCAAGTAAACGTTTTGGAAACCAATGTATTGTACTTGCGGTGGATGCCAAGCGAAGAAAAGATGGTTCGGGTTGGAACGTATACATTGAAGGTGGCAGAAAAGATACAGGTATAGATTGTATTGAATGGATCTTAAAAGGTGTATCTTTAGGAGCTGGAGAAATCTTGTTAACGAGCATGGATGCGGATGGCACTAAGGATGGTTTTGATTTAGCCTTGTATGAAGCTGTATCTAAAGTGGTTCAAGTGCCAGTGATTGCGTCTGGTGGATGTGGAAAGATGGATGACTTTGTGGATGCGTTAAAAGTCAGCGATGCGGCTTTAGCAGCTAGTATTTTTCATTATGAGGAATCGAATGTTCAAAATGTGAAAAAGTATTTAAAAGAAAAAGGAGTGGCAGTTCGTATATGATGCGATTGGATTTTGAGAAACAAAATGGCTTGATTCCTTGTATTGTGCAGGATGTAGATACAAAAAAAGTATTGATGTTGGCATATATGAATGAAGAATCTTACAAAAAAACAATAGAGACAAAATTGGCAACGTATTATTCTCGTTCAAGACAAAGCTTGTGGGTCAAAGGCGAAACAAGTGGACATTATCAACATGTACAGGCAATTCGCATCGATTGCGATCAAGATACAATTTTATTAGAGGTCAAACAAGTTGGTGCGGCTTGTCATACGGGACATTATTCTTGTTTTTATAGAGATGAAAATGGAGATTGTGTAGATGAGTGAATTCGTTGATTTATATGATAGAAATCGAAAGTTTTTAAATCGTGTTGTAGATCGTAATACATATTTATTTCAACCTGGAGAATTCATGATGTATGTTTTGGCTATCTTAGAAAATGAAGAAGGAAAATTTTTGGTTACACAAAGGGCGTTGGATAAAAAATGGGCTGCTGGAGGCTGGGAAATGCCTGGTGGTGGTGCTAAGAGTAAAGAGTCAAGTTTAGATGCAATCAAGCGTGAAGTAAAAGAAGAAACAGGGCTTGATGTCATAAATGGGCATGTTGTATATTCATACTTTAATGAAGATCAAAAAAGACATGATAATTATTTTGTAGATATTTATCATTTTAGGTTTGATTTCCAATTAAGTGATGTAACCTTAAATACTCGTGAAAGTATTGATTGTAGGTGTGTGAGTCTAGATGAATTGGTTGCGATGAATAACGAAGATGAATTTTTACATTTTGAAAGAATTATGAAGGCTTTACAACAGAAAAAATAGGACTAAAATATATATGTAAGTTCTATGACTGAAACACTACCGACTACTTCCTTTATAGGTCATAGACTGACAGATGGGTAAGCTTGCTTACCCTTTTTATATGTGCTATTATTTAAGTGGCAGTGTGATGAGCTGCCAAAGGGACATGCAGAGCGTGGTAAACTCTGCGAAGGAAAAGTGGATTAGAGGGTATAGATAAAATGTGGTGGTTTTATCTATACAGAATTTTGTTTGTTAAGAAGAGCATAATAATATAATGGATACAAACAAAATTCATTGTAATATTTATATGAGGATATAAATATTACGAAAAGCGGTTTAAGGAAGTGATGAAAGCCTTAAACCTCTTTTTTTTGGAGGGTATATGAAGATTTCAAATTATTTTGCGAAAGAAAAAATGGATGATGCTTCGTTTATTCAAACATACATCGAAAAATTAAGCGATTTAACAGACGAAGATATTTGTTGGGCTAATTCAGATTTAGAAGAAGATCATGAGAAGGTGCAGTCATTATTGATGGAAATGGTGCTTTCTTTTTATGCAACAGGTTTAGTAGATATGAAAGATTATGAGGCGTATCTAGTAGATAAAGAATATCAATCTATGTCATTTAAAGAGCTTCAAGCATCATTGATTCATTTATTTCATAATGATAGAGTGCATCCGGACAGTCTGATACATAATGGGATTGGAAAAAAAGAATTGTTAGAAATATTAGTCGAAATGAAAAAGCGTATGAGTCATTAATGTATCCAAGTTTGAGGGCTTGGAGGTTTTCTTTATACGTTGTATAATTGTAAAGATGGAAAAGGAGCGTTTTGTATGAATTCAAAAAGTCCAATAGGTGTTTTTGATTCGGGATTAGGTGGAATTAGTGTTTTACATACGATGCATAGTTTACTTCCTAATGAAAATCTGATCTATTTGGGAGATAGTAAATATAATCCTTATGGAACAAAGACAAAAGAAGAAATCACAAAGCGTTGCGTTGCGATATGTGATGAATTGATATCTCATGATGTTAAGGCAATCGTCATTGCGTGCAATACGGCAACGAGTGCTTGTGTTAAGCTTCTAAGAGAAAAGTATGATGTGGATATTATTGGTATGGAACCGGCATTAAAGGTGGCATGCGATCGAGGTGAACATCAACGTATTGCGGTATGGGCAACCCAACTAACTTTGTCAGAAAAGAAGTTTGCGAATTTGATGAATCGATTTAAAGATGAACATCATATTATAAAGGTGCCTTGTCCAGAACTTGTAAGAATGGTTGAAGACAATAAACTTGATGATGCATATCTTGTAGAGTCTTGTTTGAAAGAGTATTTAGCAGCTAGTGACTATAAAAATCTAGACAGCATTGTATTAGGGTGTACGCATTTTCCTTTTTATACGAAATATTTGGAAAAGCTTTGTCCAAATGTTCATATTATTGAAGGAAGCGTGGGTACGACTTTGCATACAAAAGATTTGTTGGAACAAAAAGGTTTGTTGAATACAAGTTGTGAAGAAGGACAAATTACATGGATGAATACAATGGATCCAAAAATTGAATTGTCAAAATGCTTATTTAAAAAATTGGAGGTAGAGTTATGAGTGAAGTAGTTTGGAATAAATATTCAAAAGAAGAATTTAATGATGTAATGAAATTGAGTGATGGATATATTGATTTCTTATCTGATTCTAAAACGGAAAGAGCTTGTGTAAAAAATGCGATCGCATTAGCGAAATCTTATGGATATCGTGATATCAAAGAGGTTATCGAAAATAAAGAGATTTTAAAAGCACAGGACAAAGTGTATGTAAATATGATGAACAAGTCGATTGCGTTAATGCACATTGGTTCAAATCCATTGGAAAAAGGTATGAACATTTTAGGTGCTCATATTGACAGTCCTCGTTTGGATCTTAAACAAAATCCATTGTATGAAGATGGAAACATTGCTTATTTGGATACACACTATTATGGTGGTGTTAAAAAGTATCAATGGGTGACTTTGCCTTTGGCAATTCATGGTGTTGTTTGTTTGAAAGATGGAACAACTGTAGATGTAGCGATTGGAGATAAAGAAAGTGATCCAGTATTTGTGATTAGTGATTTATTGATTCACTTAAGTGCAGATCAATTACAGAAAAAGGCAAATGAAGTGATTACCGGTGAAGATTTAAATGTAACTGTTGGATCTATTCCTTTAGAAAATGAAGAGAAAGATGCAGTGAAGGCCAATGTTGCCAAAATTTTAAAATCAACTTATGGCTTTGAAGAAGAAGACTTCGTTTCTGCTGAATTAGAGGTTGTTCCTGCAGGACGTGCTAGAAGCTGTGGATTCGATTCAAGTATGATATTAGGTTATGGACATGATGATCGTATTTGTGCATATACAAGTTTGATGGCTCAATTAGAAGCAGTAAATGTAAAACGTACAGCTGTTTGTTTGTTAGTTGATAAAGAAGAAGTCGGATCTCAAGGTGCTACAGGTATGCACTCTATGTTCTTTGAAAACTTTGTTGCAGAAGTCATGGATTGTATGGGTGTTTATTCTGCATTAAGCGTGAAACGTGCAATGATGAATTCAATTATGTTGTCAAGTGATGTAAGTGCTGCACATGATCCAATTTACGCTTCAGCATCAAGTCCAAGAAATCAAGCTGAATTTGGTAAAGGTATCGTATTCAATAAATATACAGGAGCTCGTGGAAAGAGTGGATGTAACGATGCGAATGCAGAATATATCGCATTGATTCGTCGTATTATGGATGATCACAATGTTGCTTGGCAAACAAGTGAACTTGGAAAAGTAGACCAAGGCGGTGGAGGAACAATCGCTTATATTTTGGCTAATTATGGAATGCAAGTAATTGACTGTGGTGTAGCTTTACATAATATGCATGCACCTTTTGAATTGGCAAGTAAAGCTGATATCTATGAAGCAAAAAAAGGATATGCAGCATTCTTAACATACGAAGGATAATTTATGGAACCAGTAACTTTGATTGCGACGGATTTAGATGGTACATTTTTGAATTCAAAAAAGCAGGTATCAGATTTAAATCGTGAAGCAGTATCAAAATTGAAAAATCACGGAATTTTATTTGGCATCGCATCTGGACGTCCAGTAGAGACAGTTCGTGCTATGTTGAAAAAATGGAAAATTGAAGATAGTGTTAGTTTTATCATGGGGATGAATGGTGGCGTTGTATATGATTTAAGACAACGTACCAAAGAAGAGTATCATGTTCTTGATGGTGAAGTCGTTTTAGATGTGATTCATTTTTTTGAAGATTTAGACGTTGATTTTTGGATTTTGGAAGGTGCTACACGTTATACAAATCATACAAGTATTGAAACGCAGGAACATGCACGAATTTTTGGTGAAACAGAAATCGAAATTGATCTTGAACCATATCTAGAAAATAATACATGCAACAAACTGATTATACATTGTGATAAAGAGTATATGCCGATTGTATTAGAACGTTCTAAACAATATAAAAATGAGGCTTGTGTTGGTTTCTTAACAGCAGATAACTTGTTCGAATATGTAGATCCTAGAATCAATAAAGGATATGGGATTGAAAAGGTAGCTAAGCATTTTGGTGTCAAACTTGAAAACTGTGTGGCTTTTGGGGATGAACAAAATGATAAGGAAATGCTTGAAAAAGTCGGTATGGGTGTATGTATGAAAAATGGCTCACAGGATGTTAAAGAATGCAGTGCATTTGTAAGTCCTTATACAAATGATGAAAGTGCAGTGGGTCGTTTTATTGAGGAGAATGTTTTTAAGGAGGAAATGGATGTCATACTTTGATGATGTATATTGTGGATTATGTAAAGATATTTTGGAAAATGGAGTTCAAGTACATAATCGTACTGGCATTGATACGATTAAAGTTCCAAGTGCACATTTTCATTTAGATCTATCTGAAGAATTTCCTATTTTGACGACAAAACAGTTATTTATTCGTCAAGCTGTTACAGAAATGCTTTGGATCTATCAGGCTCAAAGTAATGATGTTAGATGGCTTCAAGAAAGAAATGTTCACATTTGGGACAAATGGGAAATTAATGAAGATGGAGACTGGATTGATGAGAATACGGGAAAAGTATTAAAACATTTTGATCCAAGTTTTGCTCATACCATTGGTACGGCTTATGGATTTATTGTAAAAAAATATGATTTGATGAATAAATTGTTGAATTCATTAAAAAACGATAAGGAAGATCGTAGACGTGTGATCTCATTATGGCAGGATAGCGAATTAGATACAGCTGTACTTCCTAGTTGTGTATGGAGTTCAGAATGGGATGTGACGGATGGAAAGTTAAATATTTGGGTACACCAAAGAAGTTGTGATGTTCCATTAGGGTTGCCATTTAATGTAACGCAATATGCAGTTTTATTGATGATGGTTGCCAAGGTTACTGGACTTGATCCAGGTACGATTGATTGGTCAATCAAAGATGCACATATTTATGTGAATCAAATTGAGGGAATTAAAGAACAATTAAATCGTTATGAAACAAAAGGCTCATTACCAGCACCTACGTTGTGGTTGAATCCAGACATTCAAGATTTCTATGCATTTGATCCAAAGAAGGATGTGAAGCTGATTGGCTATGAGCATATGGGAAAAATTAGTTTCCCTTTAGCACAGTAGGAGAATTATGAAATTAACATTGATTGCGGCGATTGGTAAAAATCGTGAATTAGGAAAAAACAATGATATGATTTGGCATTTGCCTCAGGATTTGAAGTTTTTTCGTAAGCAGACTTCGGGACATACAATTGTGATGGGAAGAAAAACATTTGAAAGTCTTCCAGGTATGTTACCTAAACGTCATCATGTCGTGATTTCGCGTTCGTGTTCAGATTTGGGCGAAGGCGTCGAAATGTGTTCGAGTGTTGAAGAATTTTTGAAGCGATATAAAGATGTAGATGAGGAAATCTATTGTATTGGTGGAGGCATGATTTATAGTGAGATGTTAGCTTATGCAGATAAGCTAGTGTTAACTGAGATTGATGCGCAAGCGGATGCTGAGGTTTATTTTCCTGAATTTGACAAATCTTTGTATACAAAAACAATACTTTCCGACATAGAAGAGAATGGAATTCACTATCAACATGTTGAATATACTTTAAAATAACCATTTGCAGAGAATTTTTTTGTGATTCTCTGCTTTTTTGTTTGGTCGATTTATTGTAAAATAAAACTAGGTTAGATACTATATAATCTTTTTGAAAGGAGGATCAACATGAGTGATACTTATTATGTAAAAACATTTGGAGGATTGGAAATCACAAACGATAATGTAACCGTTAATATTGTCGAATTATTTGGAAAGCAGCTAGTGAATTTATTACAGGTCTTATTGTTTCACAGTGAAAAACCAGTTCAAAAAGATGAACTGATTGATATTCTTTGGCCAGAAAGTAAGAATCCATCTAGTGCATTAAAGTTCTCGATTTTTAGATTACGTTCTGAATTGAATGAAATTGAATTCTTCAAAGACAAAGAAGTTATTGTAACGACAAGAAAAGGGTATATTTTGAATCCAAATTTAGATTGGAATATTGATTTTGTTGAATTGGAAAAGGCGTATAACCAAATCAACGATGGTTCGGAACTTTTAGACGAAAAAGAGTTTAAGACGGCTAGAAAGATTTTCAGATTGTATCAAGGTCGTTTTTATGCTTCACCAAGCCAATTGCACTGGATTTTGCAGAAACAAGAGATCTTTAGACAAATGTATGTGAAAACGATGATGCGCACATCTTGTTACTTATATACGCAAAAACGCTATGATGAGATGATGCTTATGAATTATCAGGCGGTTTTAATTGAACCATTTAATGAAGGTTTACATTACTATTACATGAAAGGCTTAGTGGCTACACGTAATTATCGTGAAGCGTTGAGGTATTATGATGAATTGAATGATATTTTCTTATCTGAATTAGGTACGGGTTTATCAAAACGCTTTAAACAATTGTACGATATTATTATTGCTGATCATGCCAAAGAAGAAAGTAAAGATATGGAAAAAATCATGCGTGAGCTTTCAAGTCGTGATCAACAAAACCAAGGCTTCTTCTGTTCGTATGAAATTTTCAAGTATTTCTATGAGTTGTTGTTAAAAATGTCTATTCGTAATGAACAAAATTATTATTTGATTATGTTGCAATTTTCAGATGGTACTTTGGATTATGAAAAGATTGGTTTAGATTTTGATCGTGTAAAACGATTGGTAGGTTCTTGTTTAAGAAGCAATGACTTGTTTACTCGCACAAGTGAAACACAACTACTGCTTCTAGTGGATTGTCAAACCGAAGAGAATGCGCACTTGATTATTCAGCGTATTTCAAATAAGTTCTATAGTATTTATAGAAAGAAGAATTATCGAATGAATTATTCTGTTCATAAGGCAGAATTAGATAGAAATAATTAGTAAAAAGGAAAGATGTTGGTTGTATATGGATATAAACATGTTGCAGAAAAGAATACATAAATTATTGATCATCTCTGTCATGATGGTACTTTCAATACTTGTTATGGCATTCCTTTTCATTGACCATGGAGATGATAGTTTAAATCATGCGACGTATACAACGATGAATCAGGAAATTGATTTATGTACACAACGTATTTCTTCGCAAAATCATACAGATCTTGTTCTATTGAATACTTTGGCAAAGAGTCTAACAAATAGTGCGGATATAGATTCTTCGTTGGCAGAAATGGAAAAAGAAAATGCCTTTACTTCTATTTCCTATATGGATTCACAACGTGATATCTATTTTGCGAATCCATCTGTACATGTTGAATATAATGAATTATCAAAAGTGTATAAAAGTAAGGTGGATTCTGCTTTTTCGGGTAAGCAAAGTGCATTTATACAAAAACAGGATGTGATCACAAAAGGGTTTGTGATCACATATATTGTTCCTGTATATGATAGTTCTAAAAATGTGACAGGAGTATTAAGTGCAACCAGCTGTTTAAAGCCATATGCGACGCTAATGAAAAAGTCCGTTTATGGTGGTAATCTTTATATCACGGATTTGCATGATTTTTATGGGATTCAAAAGAATAAAGAATCAAAGGATGTATTGGCTGTATTAAAAGGTCTCGATTTATCTGAACGTATCAATGGTTTAATCGGAGTTAATGGCGAAGAACATGGAATTGTTGTCAAAGAGATGGGATTCGATGGTTGGTACTTATGTTATGTGAATTCCGCAAAATCATTGAACAATCCATTGTATGTCATGTCACGAGCAAACAATTATGTATTGATGGTTTTTGTGGTTGTTGTCATGATCTTATTGTGGATTGCCTATATGATGATGGTAAAAAATAATAAGGAAATGGAAAATTTAGCCTATAAAGATCAATTAACAGGTGCTGTATCTTTTACTCGATTCACAAAATTAGTCAGTATGTATGCTAAGCGCAATGTAAACTATTCCTTGGTGTCTTTGAATATGCGTCGTTTTAAGTTTATGAATGAAATTTTGGGACGAGATAAATCGGATGATTTTTTATGTCGTATTGTTACATGTATTCAGCCTATGCTTAAAAAAGATGAAATCATTTGTCGAGACAGTGCCGATGTTTTCTATTTATTGTTGAATGATACAAATGAAGACGAGGTGGCTAGACGAATTAATGATATGTTTACGAAAATTCGCCAGAATACAAAAGATTTTCGATATGAATATGAATTTTGTTGCGGTGTCGCAAGTAATATAGAAGATCAGGAGAAATATACTTTTGAGCAGATGCTCACAAATGTGATGTTTGCGTTAGCTCAATCAAAAGAAGCCTCTTCTGAGAATATTTGTTTCTTTGATGAAGAAGTACATAAGAAAAAAGAATTTGAAAACTTTATTGAATCAAATATGCAGCAGTCACTGGATTCACAATGTTTTGAAATGGTATTACAACCTAAAATGGATCTAAAAACAAATTCTGTAATCGCAGCAGAGGCACTTGTTCGTTGGCGTTTAGAGGATGGAACGTATTTACCTCCATCTAGTTTTGTAGATATATTTGAAAAGAATCTTTTTTGTTCAAAACTTGATTTTTATATGTTGAAAAAGGCGATACAGCAAATTCGTAAATGGATAGATATGGGAATGAATCCTGTTAATATTTCAGTGAACCAATCCAAAATTGTTTTTTATCATGAAAATTATATTTCGGAAATAAAATCTTTATTAGAAGAATATAATGTATCGGGATCTTACATTACGTTAGAAGTATTAGAGAGTACGGTTATTGAAGATATTGATATGTTTAATTCTATCTTAACAGAAGTAAAAAAATTAGGCTTTTCTGTTTCTTTAGATGATTTTGGCAGTGGATATTCTTCTTTGAATGTTTTATCAAAATTACAGATTGATGAGTTGAAAATTGATCGTATCTTCTTACATACAAAATCAGAGGTTGATAATCAAAGAACTAAATGGATTTTGGAATCCATTATTGATATCGCGAAAAAATCACAAATTCTAGTAGTTGTCGAAGGTGTTGAATCTAAGCAGGATGATCTATTTATTAAAAACTTAGGCGCAGATATAGGACAAGGATATTTCTATGGTCGTCCTCTTTCAATATCTGCATTTAATGATTTAATTGAAACAAAATAGGTGTATTATTAAATCAGTATGAAAAAGAATAAGATTATAAGTGAAGTTATTTGTATCTTGATGGTATTGACACTTTTGTGTGGATGTCAAGATTCAAAAAAATATCCTACAGAGTGCAAAGAGAGTCCTTCGCAAACAGAAGAGCAGGTTTTATGGCCAAGTTATGAGCAGACGGATGTTTTAAGTGATGGAAATCTGGCTCTTGTAGATTTTACTCATAAAGATGATGGGTATATTTATGCAAGACTGCTTCAGGAAGTGATCGGGATTAAGCTACAGATACAAAAAGATGATAAAAAATATAATTATGATTTAAAGACGACCGATTTTACTACATTCCCTGTAAATATGGAGAATGGAACTTATACAATAAAAATTTTGCAACAAATTGAAGGAACAAGATATGCGATATGTGCTTCTACTTCCATGGAAGTCAATTTGACCAATGATCTTGCTCCTTATTTATATCCAAACCAGATTGTGAATTATACAAACGATTCATATGTATACAAAAAGTCTTTTGAACTTGTAAAAGAAGATCGAGATGACTTAACTCGAATCGCACATTTATTTAAGTATGTAGTGGATACATTGGATTATGATGATCAAAAGGCTAAAGATGTCAGTGAGACATTTGTCTTGCCAGATATCGATGGTTCTTTAAAAAGTCATAAAGGAATATGTTTCGACTATGCGGCAAGTCTAGCTGCTTTATGCAGGATTCAGGGGTTTCCTGCTAAAGTTATTGTGGGCTGGACCGATATTGAATATCATGCCTGGGTTGAAATTTATTTGAAGGATAAGGGCTGGATCAATCCTAAAATCTATTTTAAGAAAGAAAAATGGAACCTTGTAGATCCTACTTTTTCTGATTCGAAAAACTCGGATTATGAGGGAAAATATGATGAAGTGTATCACTATTAGGAGGCGTATGTATGTTATCGAACAAAGAAAAATTTATTTTTACCAGTGAATTGGCTTTAGCTATATCGAATGGACTGCAAATTGAAGAAGGATTAAAGATGTTGGCTGGTTTTGATGCGGGGGTAAGTCATTGTGCAAAAAAACTGATGGATATCATGCAGGATGGGACTTCTTTTGTGGATGCATTAAAACAGTCGAATGATTTTGATGAATATATGATTCAAATGGTTGTTATAGGGCAAAGTATCGGGAATCTAGATGTGGTTCTTAAAGAATTAAGTGTCTATTATGAAAGACAAAAAAAGTTGAATTATCAAATTCAAGATGCGATCACATACCCTTTTGTGTTGATATTAATGATGTTTGTGATTGTGGCGGCATTGATATTTAAAGTGTTTCCTATCTTTGAAAATATTTTAAGACAAATGTCGATGTCATTATCACTAATGAATACAGCTCGAATTCTAAGCTATATTGGTTTCTTTATTTTATTGGTAATTCTTGTTTGTGGTGTCATTTTATATATTTTATATAAAAAGAGTTCGAATAAGGCTTGGGCTACAAAATTGCCTTTCTTTGCAAAATTGAACTATCAAACTGAAATGACAAAATTCACATATATTCTTTCCTTGTTTGTATCGAGTGGATATTCTTTGATTGATGATGTTAGCATATAAATAGGACTAGTCAAAAAGAGAAAATTTACGCCAGTGGTACAATAGAAAGAGGATGATTCAAAGACAAAGGAAGGCAAAAGAAAATGGCAAATAAAAAGAAACAGTTTGAT
>NZ_VUMR01000036.1 GCF_009696075.1 Holdemanella porci
ATGAGTTGATGGATTATGGTGAATACTTTATTGTGAAAGCTATATTTGAAAAACATATGAATCTTCCAAAGACTAATACATTGTATGGAGCTGTAGGAATCGATATCAATGTGGACCATATAGCACTTTGCGAAACCAACATGGATGGAAATATTGTACTAATTAAGAAGTATCCAATCCATAAAGAGAATACCAAGAACAAACGAAATGAGGAACTGTATCAGCTGGCTATTGAAATCATGGAACAATGTAAATCCAAGAAGAAGAGTCTGGTAGTGGAAGACTTGAATTTCAAGCAGTTGAAAACAAGGATGCTTTATCGCCCTAAAAAACAAAATAAAACATTATCGAGTTTTGCGTATAAGAAGATATTAGAAAAAGTAGAAAGAAAATGTTTGATGAATGAAGTGGATGTAATCAAAGTAGATCCAAAGAATACGAGTAAGATCGGAAAAGAAAAGTATACAAAGATCAAAGGACTGAGTGTACATTATTGTGCAGCCTATGTGATCAATCGAAGAGGCATGGGATTTGTGGATTAAATAAAGATAAATAATCAGAACCAGAAGTTTATGATATCTTACTGGATGATAGATACATAGATTATGGATGAAATTCTGAAGTGTTTATAAATAAAAGCATACAATAAAAACTCCATCGATAAAGACTGAATGGATCGGGATACCGAATGATTCAGAAAGATGGAGTAGATATTGAAATGTTACCGGACGACTGGAAACGAACCGGGCACGCCATTTAGGCGTGTGACTTTTTCGCAGAAAAAGTCTTTTCTTGTTTTTCTTGTTGAAATTTTTATGATTTGTGGTAGTATACTAAACAGGAAAATATAGTGATTTTTTTTCAAAGGAGGATATCTATGATCAAGAACCCAGTCTTATTTATGAAAAAAACGTCAGCGGTTGGGATGAATAGTATTCTTCGTAGTGCTATACTTTTTAATAGTTCCATTTAAAGATTGGCAATGTATTGTTTGCTAATCTTTTTTTTGAGTAAATAACAGAAAGGACAAATTATGGAAAGACTTTTGATTTTAGAGGATGGAAGTGTATATCGCGGAACTGCGTTTGGTAGTGACAACTTCCAAATTGGTGAATTGGTATTTAATACGTCAATGACGGGTTATCAAGAAATTTTGACAGATAATTCATATTGTGGACAAATTGTAATGATGACATATCCATTGATTGGTAACTATGGGATCAACCGTGATGATAATGAAAGCATGGTTCCATGTGTATTTGGATTTGTCGTTAAGGATTATTGTGAATTTCCAAGCAATTTCAGATGTTCAGAAACATTAGATGATTTCTTAAAACGTGAAAATATTCCAGGTATTTATGATATTGATACACGTGAAATCACAATGAAGATTCGTAACGTAGGTACCATGAAGGCAGTTATGGCTGATGTGGATGCCAATGTAGATGCGGTAGTTGCTGGTTTAAAAGCCGCTGATTTCTTACATGATCAAGTGGCTCGTGTTTCGACAAATAAAGTATTCCCAATCCCAAATCGTGGTAAGAAAGTTGTATTGATGGATTTTGGGGCAAAATTAGGTATTGTTCGTGAACTATCAAAACGTGGATGCGATTTAGTGATTGTTCCTTATGATACACCAGCAAGCACAATCCTATCTTATCGTCCAGATGGCGTTATGTTGTCGAATGGTCCTGGTGATCCTACCGATGTAAAAGTCGCTATTGAAACGATTAAAGAATTGATTCCTCAAACGGTTGTATTTGGAATTTGTCTAGGTCATCAGTTGATATCTTTGGCTTGTGGTGCAAAAACATATAAATTGAAATTTGGACACCGTGGAGCTAACCATCCTGTAGTTAATCTTTCAACAGGTAAAGTAGAAATTACTTCTCAAAACCATGGTTTTGCGGTAGATATTGATAGCTTGAAGGATACGCGTTTGGAAATGACACACCAAGCATTAAATGATAAGAGTTGTGAGGGCGTTTGTCATAAAGATTACCCATGTTTTGCGGTGCAATATCATCCAGAAGCAAGTGCAGGACCTGAAGATTCTCGTTACTTGTTTGATCAATTTATTGAATTAATGGAGGAGAATAAAAATGCCTAAACGTACAGATATCAAAAAAATCTTAGTGATCGGTTCTGGCCCAATCATCATTGGTCAGGCTGCTGAATTTGATTATGCCGGAAGTCAGGCATGTCAATCCCTTCGTGAAGAAGGATATGAAGTTATTTTGATTAACTCAAACCCTGCCACAATCATGACAGATACTGCAATCGCAGACCGTGTTTATATTGAACCTTTGACTGTTGATTTCGCAAAACGAGTTATTTATAAAGAAAGACCCGATGCCATTTTAGGATCATTAGGTGGTCAAACAGGATTAAACCTAGTTGTAGAATTACATGAAGATGGAATCTTAGATGAGTTTGGTGTAGAAATTTTAGGTACAGACTTACATGCGATCAATCGTGCGGAAGATCGTGAATTGTTCCGTTCTTTAATGCAGGAAATCAATGAGCCAGTACCAGAAAGTACGATTGTTCATACAGTAGAAGAAGCTGTTGAATTCGCAAAACGCGAAGGATATCCATTAGTTGTTCGTCCAGCTTATACACTTGGTGGAACAGGTGGAGGTTTCGCCGATGATGAGGCTGAACTTCGTGAAATTTGTGATTCTGGATTAAAGGCTAGTCCTGTACATCAATGTTTGATTGAACAAAGTATTGCCGGATATAAAGAAATTGAATATGAAGTAATGCGTGATGCCAAAGATAATGCGATCGTCGTATGTAATATGGAAAATATTGATCCAGTAGGTGTGCATACTGGAGATAGTACGGTTGTTGCGCCAGTTCAAACTTTGACAGACCGAGAAAACCAAATGCTTCGTAATGCATCTTTGAAAATTATTCGTGCATTAAAAATTTGTGGAGGATGTAACGTACAGTTGGCATTAAATCCAAATAGTTTTAAATATTATGTCATCGAAGTTAACCCTCGTGTATCTCG
The DNA here is from genome assembly GCF_009696075.1 of Holdemanella porci. Taxonomy (GTDB): domain Bacteria; phylum Bacillota_I; class Bacilli_A; order Erysipelotrichales; family Erysipelotrichaceae; genus Holdemanella; species Holdemanella porci. Next base: position 3,017 of record NZ_VUMR01000036.1, read on the forward strand.
TTCATCTGCTCTAGCTAGTAAGGCAACAGGATATCCAATTGCGAAGATTAGTGCTAAATTAGCGGTTGGTTTAGGTTTAGATGAAATTCTTAACCCAATTACTAAAACAAGTTATGCATGTTTTGAACCTGCATTAGACTATATTGTAACGAAATTTGCACGTTTCCCATTTGATAAATTCCCTAATGCAGATCGTCATTTAGGAACACAAATGAAGGCAACTGGTGAAATTATGTCGATTGGACGTAACTTTGAAGAATCTTTCTTAAAAGCAGTTCGTTCTTTAGAGATGAAAGTAGATCATATATACAAAAAAGAATTGGCAGGATTGACGAAAGAAGAATTACTTGAAAAAATCAAGAAGTGTGATGATGAAAGAATCTTTGCGGTTACACAATGGCTTCGTGATGGATATGATATGGAAACCATTCATAATGTGACGAAAATGGATGATTTCTTCTTGTGTCACTTATCAAGGATTATCAGTTTAGAAAAGCTAATGATGGAAAATCCCAAAGATGTTGAAGTTTTGCGTAAATTAAAGAAATATGGTTTTGCGGATAGCTACATTGCACGTAACTGGAACATGAAAGAATTCGACTTATATAACTTACGTAAAGAAAATGGAATCATGCCAGTATATAAGATGGTAGATACTTGTGCGGGTGAGTTTAAGAGTGCAACTCCATACTTCTATTCAAGTTATGAACATAAGAATGAATCAAAACGTACAGACCGTAAAAAAATCGTTGTATTAGGTTCAGGACCAATTCGTATCGGACAAGGTGTTGAGTTTGACTATGCGACAGTACATTGTGTACAGACTTTGCGTGAAGAAGGCTATGAAGCTATCGTCATCAACAACAACCCTGAAACTGTATCAACCGATTTCTCAATTAGTGATAAATTGTATTTTGAACCACTAACTACAGAAGATGTAATGCACGTAATTGATTTAGAAAAACCATTGGGTGTTATTGTTCAATTTGGTGGACAAACCGCAATCAACTTAGCCGATTCATTGGTAGAACATGGCGTTAAGATTCTAGGTACTTCACTACACTCTATTGATTTAGCGGAAGACCGTCATGAATTTGAAGCGATGTTACATAAATTGGATATTCCTCAACCACGAGGTGAAACTGCAGTAACAGTAGAAGAATCACTCGTTATCGCCAATAAGATTGGTTATCCAGTACTTGTTCGTCCAAGTTATGTATTGGGTGGTCGTGCAATGGAAATTGTACATAATGATGATGAATTAAGAGTATATATGGCAACAGCTGTAAAAGAAATCAGCCATGATGCACCAATCTTAGTTGATAAATATATTGTTGGTAAAGAACTAGAAATCGATGCGATTGCGGATGGAAAGAACGTATATATTCCAGGTGTAATGGAACATATCGAGCGTGCGGGTATTCACTCTGGTGACTCAATTAGTGTATATCCTACGCAGATCATCAATGAGAAGGTGAAAGAAACAATCATTGATTATGGAACAAGAATTGGTGAAGGTTTTGAATTTGTTGGTTTATACAACATTCAGTTCATTGTAGATAAAGAAAACAATGTCTATGTATTAGAGGTAAACCCACGTTCCTCTCGTACCGTACCATTCTTATCTAAGATTACAGGTGTTCCTATGTCTCAAATTGCGACTAAGTGTGTATTAGGTGAAAGTATTGAAGATCAAGGCTTAACACCTGGATATCATCCTGAAGATAAAGAAAGAGTCTTTGTCAAAGCGCCGGTATTCTCATTTGCGAAATTACGTAGTGTAGATACAGTGTTAGGACCTGAAATGAAATCTACAGGTGAGGCTTTGGGTAGTGATGTCAACTTAGAAAAAGCATTGTACAAAGCTTTAGTAGCTTCTGGAATCAATATTCCTTTACATGGAAGTGTATTACTAACAATTGATGACGATAATAAACAGGATGCTTTAGAAATCGCAAAACGTTTCTGTAATATTGGATATGGTATTTATGCGACGAAGGGTACAGCTAAATTCTTAGAAGATAATGGCTTATTTGTACATGTAGCGGCCAAAGTTAATGAGGATAATGGAAATGAAACGGTATTGGATATTATTCGTCATGGTCATGTAAACTTTGTCATCAACACAATGTCAAATAAAGACAATTCTACAAGTAAAGATGGATTCTTGATTCGTCGTGTATCTGCAGAAAATAATATTTCTTGTATGACAAGTTTAGATACGGCACATGCCTTAATTAAAGTATTGGAATCTTTGAGTTTCTCAATGATTTCTATGAATGAAATGGGTAAATAGAGTGTGAGAAATCACACTCTAATTTTTATAAAAAAAATTAGCACTTAAGTGTTGACAGTGCTAAAAAAGTGACTATAATGATAATTGAAGTTAGAGATAAGTCAAAAGATATCCCGTAACTTGAAGATAGATTTCATAATCTAGTAATCAGGAGGTGATATTTATGAAGTACTATCCAATGTTTAATTTATTTGATGATTTCTTTACAGGAAACACTACAAGTGATGTCATGAAGACAGATATTGTGGAAAAAGATGGAAACTATGAAATGAGCATGGAACTTCCTGGAGTTAAAAAGGAAGATATCCAGATGGAATTGAAAGATGGATATTTGAAAGTAACTGCTACACATGATTCAAATACAGAAGACAAAGATGAAAAGGGTCGTGTTGTTCGTAAAGAACGTGTTAGTGGATCTTATTCAAGAAGCTTCTATGTTGGTGAAGGTATTCATCAGGAAGATGTCAAAGCTTCCTTTGACAATGGAGAATTGAAGATTGTTGTTCCTAAGGAAGCACCTAAACAGATTGAAGAAAACAAATTTATCCCTATTGAATAAGGTATCAGGAGGCGATATTTATGAAGTACTATCCAATGTTTGATTTATTTGATGATTTCTTTACAGGAAACACTACAAGTGATGTCATGAAGACAGATATTGTGGAAAAAGATGGAAACTATGAAATGAGCATGGAACTTCCTGGAGTTAAAAAGGAAGATATCCAGATGGAATTGAAAGATGGGTATTTGAAAGTAACAGCTACATATGGTTCAAATACAGAAGACAAAGATGAAAAGGGTCGTGTTGTTCGTAAAGAACGTGTTAGTGGATCTTATTCAAGAAGCTTCTATGTTGGTGAAGGTATTCATCAGGAAGATGTCAAAGCTTCCTTTGACAATGGAGAATTGAAGATCGTTGTTCCTAAGGAAGCACCTAAACAGATTGAAGAAAACAAATTTATCCCTATTGAATAACTACAAGAATGCACCTATATGGTGTATTCTTTTTTTAAGGGGGAAATTATGAGGATAGAGGTAATAAATGAAAAGCGTTTAAATCATATTCATTATTGTAGGGTACATAAAGAGAATCAGCAGCTATCGGGTTCTTTTTGGGTTCCTTCCAAATCAAAATCTAAGAATAAGAAGATGTTTAGTATCGAATTAAATGATAGGAATTTTTTGGTTTGCGATCCTGAACATATTTTTAAACAAAAGATTTCAGGAAATAAACCTAGTGAATGTATTCTAAATTTGATGAATATATTGATTCAAGAAGATATGGAGTTTCTTCAAAAATTAGAAATGAAGCTTGAAAGAATAGAAGATCAGTTAATGTCGCATACGGGATCTCATTATGAGTCGCAAATCTTTGAAATGAGGAAAACGATTAGTGCTTTTGACTCATATTATGATCAGATGATTGAAGTCGTACAAAATTTGCAGGAATTTTATAATGATACACATTTTGAAACACTAGAGAAAAGACTAACACGTCTATCGAATGTTACGGATCGTTTGGCAGAGTATTCCATTCAGCTTCGTGAAATGCATCAAACACAAGTGGAGATGCGTCAGAATCAAATCATGCAGTTTTTAACGATTGTGACAACGATATTCATGCCGCTAACTTTAATTACTGGATGGTATGGTATGAATTTTAAGGCTATGCCAGAATTAGATAGTTCCTATGGATATTTCATTGTGATTGGAGTCTGTATATTGATCATTATTTTAGAAGTGATTTACTTTAAAAAGAAAAAATGGTTTTAGCTATAAAAAATGCTTGTTTCAGTGTATGATTTTGGTAGAGAGCAGGTGTTTATATGTCTGTGAATATTCGTATTATGCAGAAGGGTTTCTTTCGTAGAAAAAAGTTTATAATCGATGATGTAGTTAAACTGTCTCACTTATCTTTTGGGGTTATGGATGAAAATTGTCAATTAATTCCGAATCAGATAGGGGATCATACAATCTTATTTGATCATAAATATCTTCAAAGAGGGATTGAAATCTATATTCAAAATCATGATATTTGTTTGAATTTAAGTCTTCCTACAAGTATGGATGAAATTCAATTGTTTTATTATTTAGTAAAAGTATATTGTGAATATATGGATACTGATGAATTTGTGAAAGACGATTGGCTAATGAACATAAAGGATATTGATTTGCAGATGGTGTATGATAAAAGAACGAGTGCTGATGCACTTATGGATTTAAAGAGTAAACTATCGGATCATAAGTATTTTGAAATCTTTGGCATTCTTCATCCAATTTCAATCGGGGAAAATGAATTGAATGATTTTGGTACAGATTTAGATTTGTTTGGGCAATATCTACATAATCAACAAGCTTTGGATGCATATTATGCCACGCCAAGAATCTATAATGCACATGGTAGAAGAATTGGTATGTATGCGCTAGGAGCTGATATTTTAACGATTCTTCCCGTAGAGCCTTATGTGGTATTGAATCAAATTGAAGGGATAGAAGAATGGTATGTATTTATGAATGACAGCCTTGTGAAGTATCGTGATTTAATGGGCTTCATTAAAAAGTTTGATTATTATGATGCTAATCATAGAATGGTATGTTTATCGAAAGAAGAGATTTCAGAGGCTTTAAACACGCTTACTATACAAAAAATATGAGCAGCTAATCAAATAGCTGCTCATTAACTGTATCTAGTGTTCCTTGAAAGAAATCATTTTTTCCTCCACCGCGAACTTGATGTCTTTCTTTGAGTTGTAAGAATATATCTTTAGAGTTGGTCATAAAACGATAATTATCTTTTTGTTTAGAAACAAGTAAAACATAGTTGTTGCTAAAAGATACAAGCTTATTGTAGTAATACAATTGTGTATCTCGATCGAGTTCATCACATAAAATGATTTGATTTTCTTTATGTTCAATGATTAAGTGATTGATCATCTCTTTGTTTAATTGCTTGATTCTTTGTTTCAAAGCATAATTATCAACTAATATACGTTGTACATTAGATGATAAAGCGTCAATGCTTGAAGACAATTGATTGGAGATTTGGATGGCTTGATCATGTTTTAAGACATAGTCTTCATAGGCAAGTTTTCCACATAGGAAGAATAGGCGTGTGCCTTTTTTGATTTTCATCGATTTAATGATTTTAAACAATCCCACTTCAATCGTACTTTTTACATGGGGTGCGCAACATGCGCATAAATCTACATCTTCAATTTCGACAAGGCGTGGTTTGGCTAAGTCAAGTTTAGCTCGATATTCCATGTTGGAATAATCCTCTAAGTAATAGGTTTTAACAGGTTTATTTGCAAAGATGACAGAATTCACTAAAGCTTCAATTCTTTTAATTTGATCATTATTTAAATCCATCGCATAATCAGCTGTAATTTCATTGTATCCTAAATGAAATCCGACATTATCCACATGAAATTCTTTGTGTATCAATCCAGAAAGAATGTGTTCTCCTGTATGATGTTGCATATTGGTGTAGCGATGAGTCCAGTCAATAATACCTTGTACATCACCATTTAATGCAGAGTGCGTATAATGATGAATTTCATCATTTATGATTTGTACATCCACTACTTCAATACCATTCAACGTTCCTTTGTCACATGTTTGTCCACCTTCTTCAGGAAAGAAAAGGGTTTGATCCAAGATTATGTCATATAATTCATTCTTTTTAACACATGAAACAACATGGGCATGAAATGTTGTTTGGTAGCCTTCTTGTTCGTATAGTTTTAAAGTCATATATATCACCGGAATTAATCATAGCATAAGTGATACAAACTTTGACAAATAATTAAAAACATATTAGACTAATATGGTTTGAACAAAGATGTTTTGCTTCCCAACCATCTTTAAAAAAACAGGAGGGTAAAAAATGAATAGAATTAATACGGAAGTTAAAGAAGTGAGTGTATTATTAAGAAGTATACCTTCACTTACGATGACACTTTTTATTGTTTCGGTCATCACCATGAATCTTTTGGCAAACAAAAGTATTAACTTGCCATTTAGCTTTATGGCACTAGATTGTGGAATTGTGGTAAGCTGGCTTTCCTTCTTATGTATGGATGTCATCACAAAACATTTTGGTCCTAAAGCTGCAACACAAGCATCACTTGTAGCGGTGTTGGTGAATTTAGGTATGTGCCTAGTCTTCTTCTTGGCATCAAAGATTCCTGGCGTATGGGGTGAATCCTATGTAGAAGGTTCAGAAGCCATTATTAATGGGGCATTAGACGGAACAATTGGTGGTACTTGGTATGTACTATTTGGAAGCACAATTGCGTTTATTGTTTCTGCCATTGTGAATAACTATACGAATTCCATGTTAGGTAAGATTTCCAATAATAACAGTAACTTTAAATCGTATGCATTCCGCTCTTATGTATCTACTGGTATTGGTCAGTTTTGCGACAATCTAACGTTCGCATTGATTGTGTCACACCAATTCTTTGGATGGACATTGGTACAATGTGTTGTGTGTGCCTTTACAGGTATGATTGTAGAAACACTATGTGAGGTCATCTTCTCATATCCTGGTTTCAAGATCCTACAAAACTGGAAGAAGAATAAAGTAGGTAGAGAATATTTTGAATATATGAAAGAAAGCAGTCGTTAAACTGCTTTTTCTTTTGTTTATAATTGTTCTAATAATGCTTTTGTACAATTATAGGTATTTAGTCTTTGCGTTGTTTCTAAGATGCCTGTTAATATTTCTTTCGTGTCTTCATCGACCAATTCACCATTTTGTTTGTAGTCGTATATGATGATTGGCTCAACAATATAAACACCTTCACAAGCATCCTCTAAATAAATCGCATAATGCGTATCGCTAATTGTATATAAATACATATATTCTTCAGATTCATTGTATGTGCAAGATAGTACAGTGCCGACTGGATATTTTTGACTAAATGAAATAGAATGTTCCAAATCATGATTGATTAAATTTTGATCGATGTCCCTTAAAATGTTTCGTACAAAATCCAGAGCGTTTTTTTGAACAATCTTTAACTCTTCTTTCATGCATTCAAACCGCAACTGATCTACAACATCTAATTCTTTGGCATGGATTGGAACAACTTTGTTTTTATGATTCTTAGAATTGATTTTTAAACCAAACTTTTTCTTGTTGTAGGTATATAAATATACATATTTAATTTCATCAAAACGACTTTCCAAAATGGTTCCAACTGGATATTCTAATTCGTAAGGTAGAAGCAGTGTATTTTCAATGGAATTTAAACGTTTCTTTAAATAATCTGAATGAATATCATTTTGTTCAATCAAAGCTTTATAGATCGAAGCACATTGTTGTTCGGTAAATACAATATGAGTAGCTTTATCCATATTGAGTTTAAATTCAATAAGTTCGCATATGTGATTTTTAAATTTGTTGTAGTCAATACCATAAGATATGTTGTCACAATCAAATAAGTAGATGATCCATGGTTCTTCAAAAATAATGGTTCCAGGAGTTAATTTACGCTCGTATTGTTTTTTCTTTTCTTTTGGCTTAGGTTTATTCAATTGTTTATTTACCCAATCATTTCGACAAGTGCAAGATACTTCAATTAATGTGTTAATATCTATATCTTCGAATGTATATGTGTTCGAGAAGTCCAAAGAGCGTGGAATGTTTTTGAATCTAAAATATTTAGAATCGATTAATTCACCGCCATTTATACACTTATACATTTCGTATTTATGATCCTTTTTCTCATTAAAGTAATAATAAGACTTATTGATTTTAAAAATATCACCTTTATGAATGGGTATTTCCATATCAAAATTTAATATAGCTTTTCTACGAATATTGGCGTAGGCTTTTAATTCTCTGGCAATTTGGCGTACACAATATTCATCCAATTCTTTATAAATATATTGGATATATGCAATAGGAATGACATAAGCACAATCAAATTGCACAACAGAATCTTTGTATAGAGCGTTTTGAGAATCATATACTTCATTGGTAAAAATATGTTTCTCGTAAGATCTTAATGGTTTAGGATGTGTAGCACATGCATATCCAAAAAGTTCATCCCTCCCTTTTTTCACAATCAAGAAAGGCCTTGTTGTGTGTCCTTCAGGAATGGCTTTTAAAGCTTTATCTGTAACTGGCATTGTGCAATATACTAAATCACCGACAGATATATGATTAAAAATATCTTCTTGCCAATCTTCATAAGCGTGTTTGGATTTAAATCCAATATTACAAATATTAGCTCCAATTTTTAAATACTTTTCTTGTTGGAGTGTACACTTATTTTGTTTTGTTTGTTTTTGTTGTTTATAGAAAAAACTTCGGATAAATGTTTGGATAGATTTAAAATACCCCATTATGTTCTTATTCATGTTCAAGTCCCTCATTCAAGCCAACCATATCATTTTAATTGACATTATCGATGTCTAAAACATAGATTGTTTGAAAAAGTGAATAAAACTTGTTTAAGTAATGTGATATAAACAAGTTGGATGGTGAGTAGGATGAAATATAAGTTTTCAGAGGATTTGAAGTCAATTCGAGAAATTTTAGGACTTTCACAAAGCGAATTTGCAGATAAGATTGGAGTTGAGCAGGTTACTGTTTCAAGAAATGAATTAGATGATTTAGATGCATCAGCAAATTTTTTGGAGGGTGTATATGCTTTTGCGTTTGCACAAAATATTAAAATGAACAGATTAAAGGAAATGCTCTATCGAGATGATTTAACTCAAAATGAAAAATTACTTTTCCATGGAGCAAAAAGTGAAATAGTTGGGGATATAGACATTCATAAAGGTCGATATAATAATGATTTTGGACAAGGGTTCTATACAGGTGAAAGTTATGAACAAGCTATTTCTTTTGTTTCAGGATTTGAACATTCTTCTGTATATTATTTTTGTTTTGATGACAGCAATTTGAAATGCAAGAGATATAAAGTGGATCAAGAATGGATAATGACTATTGCGTACTATAGAGGTGCACTTGATGAATATAAAAATCATCCTAAAATAAAAAAACTTATAGAAAATACAAAGGATTGTGATTATATAATTGCTCCTATTGTTGATAATCGTATGTTTCAAATTATTAATTCTTTTATCAATGGTGAGATTACAGATGAGCAGTGTAAGCATTGTTTGGCTGCAACAAATCTTGGAATGCAATATATTTTTAAAACTCAAAGGGCATTGTCTCAGATTAAACCATTAGAGCGATGCTATATTTCGGTTAATGAAAAAGAATACTATAAAAATATTCGACTAGAAGAGTCAAGGTTAGGAGATAATAAGGTTAAATTAGCGAGAAAACAATATAGAGGAAAAGGAAAGTATATCGATGAAATCCTAGTATAAAAGGAGGTGCGATGCATGAGGGACATAAAGAAAATAAATAGTGATGGGTTGCTTTTGTGCGAGCTTCAGGCAAAAGCTTTTGAAAATTCTATTGATAAGATGGAGTCAAGTTCAGAAATATTTATTAGGCGATTTATGAAAAGTAAGATTGCAAAAAGATTGGATAATCAATCGATTTTGGATAGTAATATTCAGGCAAATGATATTTTAACGTTAGTAGATGAAGAATATGGTGCTACTGATTATGGTTCTGTAAAATATACGCATAATGAAATGTATTGGATTGGATATATTTATAGATATTTTTCATTTATCTACGATTTATCTTCTTCACAAGTTTACAAAATTATAAAACCAAAAGAATTGAGAGGGTTGTTTTTACCATATCATACAATGGATCCATCTCAGGCGATTGAGAGAATACTAGAGGCAAAAGGAATGTTTATTGATGAAGAAACAGAGCTACAGCGTCAGTATGAAATATTCAAAAGAATAAGAATGAGTAAGAAAGATAAATAATTAAAGTGAACGGATACGTTGTATATCCGTTTTTTTAACATTTGATACGTTGGATGAAAATGGAATAAAAAATTGTATAAAAGCGATTACAGACATGCTAATATGAAATTAGAAAAGGAGGACATAGCAAGATGACATTAGATTGGTTAGTTTATGCATTAGGTGTAGTAGCTGTTGTTTTCTTGGTTGGTATGTTCTTCAAGTATAAAAAGTACAATCGATATGCCGATAGATTTGAAGACACATATCCAGACGCAAAGTAAGATTATGAAAAAGAGGCAGAGAAAAAAGAATAATAAAAATGTCTTTATTCCATTAATTCCTGTTGAAATGACGGAAGAAGAGGTTAAACAAATTCTTAAAACTAGAAAGGTGAATAAATTGGATGATAGGCGTAATATGCATCATAGTACTTGTGATGGAGTTCATGTTTCAGATGAGCTTTTCTAAATGGGGATTCATTTCTATGGTTGTTCTACTTGAGATGGAGCTATCTATGGATTTTATATCCATGATTATTTACAAGCAATGATGTGTGTTGCAGATATTGGATTTTTTGTATGCATATGAGCGTTTTAACAAATAAATGCAAAATTATTCGAAATTTCATTAAGAATGGAATATTCAATGAAGAAAGGGCAATTGAGATTTCTAAGTTTGATCATAATACAATAGAAGCTTTAGTACATTCTCAATTATTAGTACAAGTAGATGGTCGTGTATATTTGGATAAACCATTGTATGACTTTAGATACAAAGAAAAATATATCCATTATGGAGAGATTATATTGTTGATCATCTTCTTGATATTTGCGTTTCATGCATCTTATTTAGAAACAGCATTGTTTAGGAGATAATGATATGAAAAAGAATCGGCTTCAAAGATTACAAGAGGATATGAATGAAGATCTTCAAAAATATTTAGATGAAGACTTGTTAGATACAACTCCAAAAGAAAAGAAGGAATCTAGCTTTTGGATGAAGTGTGTAGCTTTATGTTTATTGTGTAGTTATGGAATTGCACAATTTCTAGGAAGAGTATTAGGTGATAAACAGGCAATAGTGCAATATGGACTTGCGGGTATAATCGTGATTTGTGCACTCGCTTTCTATATCTGGCTACGAAGAAAGTATAGGTAATGATTATGAATGATAAACAGAAAAACATTATTGATAAATTGAATAAGGATAATAAATCATTAAATCAAGGACATAAATCCATGGTGGAATATTCTAAAGGAATGATTTATATAGACTTATTTGTGGTGTGTTTCTTGATTTACTATTTTACGAAGAATGCATTTCTATTCGGATTCTTATTATTTGAAATCTTTAATTCAATCTACGCAAAGAATGATAAGAAGAAGATTGGGATTGGTATTGTAGTTGGAGTAGTAATCTATATTCTTTTGGAATTGTGGATATAATCATATTGGATTGAATCCAATATAAAAGATGGGCTGTTGCAGCATGTGTAACAGTCCTTTTTGAATAGAAATTTAGTATTGAACGATTCATTGATTCATGTATTTCACGTAGGAAAACAACAAATGATACGTTTGGTTGAAAATGAATAAAAACTGTATGAAAACGATTTCAGACATGCTAATATGAAATTAGAAAAGGAGGACATAGAAAGATGACATTAGATTGGTTAGTTTATGCATTAGGTGTAGTAGCTGTTGTTTTCTTGGTTGGTATGTTCTTCAAGTATAAAAAGCACAATCGATATGACGATAGATTTGAAGACACATATCCAGATGCAAAGTAAGATCATAGATAATAAGCTTCCAAGACTACAAAATAATATAGAAAAGGAGGTGGACCTATGAAGAAGTATGCAGTGGCATTGCTAAGTGTATTCTTGGTTTGTGGATGTTCGAATATAACACCAAATAATGAAAAAGTAGAGGCTAGTCAGGAAAAGCTAGAGAATATGACAGCCTTATATACTGGTCTTGCAGAAGCGAATGAAACAATTGATAATAAGTCGAAGATTGGTATATGGGCCTATTATGAGGATGGTACAAAAGAATTCATTACACAAGGATGGACTGTCAAAGAGCCTGTCACATTAGAAGCTGGAAAGACTTCAGAGGTTACAGTTGAATATCGGGGATTAGAAAGTACGATTTCAGTGGAGTGCAGTGAAGTGGATGAAGCATCCTTTAAGGCAGAGTCACAATCACCGGATCAATCGGATTTGGAGGTTACACATTCTAAGTGGTATGGAAAGAAATTGACATATACAGGAAAAATCATAGCTCGCGTAGATGATAAAGATTTTAGAGGATACATGATCAGTATTTTTGATGATAAGTCATATGTTTGTGTGCTTGATTTCAATAAAGAATTTGATTATAAAGAAGGTCAAACTGTTACATTCTGGGCATATGGTCTTGGGCGTGTGGAATCCAAAGGATTGTTTGGAAAAGAGAGAAGTTGTATTGCGTTTAAGGCAAAGTATATGGAAGAAGCATAATAATATGTTTATGAATCACAAAATGGTGAAGAGGAAAAACTTATGAATTTAAATGATTATGTTAAATTTAATGATTCTTGTAAACAATTTGAGATCGTTACTGGAACACAGGGAAAATACTCTTATGATGATGTGATAAGAGTATCTGTTTTAAATGAAAAGGCAAAATATAAAGGAAAAGGAATTCCATTTACAGCTGTACTTCCAGGTGGACCATTACCATCTGGCTTATTTCAGAATCCATATTTGTATGTTGGAGTGAAGATTGTTTTAAAGGACGAAACTGTATTAGCTATTTATGTGTCAAAAGAAAAGACAATGGTCAATACAGACCAGTACATTCAAGATCGTAAGATCGCAAAGAAAATAGAGGAGGTGATTAAAAATGTGTGTGAAATTTCAGGATGAAGAAAATAGATTAGAAATAATGGGTGGTGCAAGCTGCTTATATGAAGAGATTCAAAAGTGTTCTATTCAAAACGAAGATGCAAATTTCAAAGGTAAAACAAAACCATTTACACATACAATTTTAGGTGGAGCTACATTTATGGCGGGTGCAGTAGAACCAATGATGTATGTTGGTATAAAAGTTGTTCTAAAAGATAATAGTGTGTTACCAATATATGTTTCCAAGGAAAAAGTGTTATTTAATAGTGATAAGTATTTAAAGGATGTCAAAGAAGCCAATGCTATATTGAAAGAATTGGAAAAAAGATTGCAATCTTAAAATTGTTGCATTCGAGGCATAGGGTGTAACAAAAAAATTGAAGAATCGATATTAAGTATAAAGAAAGTAAGGTGAAATAATATGTGGAACCGACAACAAGTTAAAGAACAAGCCAAACAAATCATGAAACGAAACTATTGGAAAATGTTTGTGGTTACGTTGATTGCATCAACCTTGACGGGTGAAAAAACAACCATTATTGAAAGAGTACAAGACTTTGCATCAAACAACATATCTTACGATACTTCACCCATATTTTATTCCTCTAATTTCCAATATATATTTTATTCATTCATTTCAATCGCCAGTATTCTTGGGATACTCTATACAATCTTTATTGGTAATGTTATTGTAGTTGGAAACAATGGATATTTTATTAAGAACCATGATGAAAATCCTGAACTTGGTGAAATCTTTAGTGGTTTTAAAGGTAACTATTTAAATGTGGTAAAAATCATGTTTTTGATGGATTTAAAAACACTACTGTGGCTATTCTTATTTATAGTACCTGGAATTATTAAAGCTTACGAATATTCTATGATTCCATATCTATTGGCAGAAAATCCAAATCTTTCGGCAGATGAAGCCTTCTCTTTGTCCAAACAAATGACAAGTGGACAAAAGGCAGATCTTTTTGTTTTAGACCTATCATTTATCGGATGGATCATTCTAGGCTTGATTTGTTGTGGAATTGGAATTCTATTTGTACTACCTTATCCACAAGCAACAAGAGCTGAAGTGTATTTAAACCTAAGAGATTTCGTAAAGATATAAAGACGGATATCCATAGTTGTATGTTTACCAGGAAAATAGAAAGTGATGCGTATGAATGATACAAATAGATACACTCATTATTTAGTTTTATTTCTTTGCTCTATGATTATTCCTGCAATGAATACATCAGCAGTATCAATAGCACTTTCGAATAATATCGTAGATTTAATTTTTTATATCATTGATTTTGGAGTGTTTGGATGGGGTATTAAACGGTTAAAAGAGAAGGATGAACACCCTATTGGTATTATATTAGCTGTAATAGCTATAGAGGATTTAATCATAAGTTTTATGTGCAATATTACTTTTATTACATATATTGTTCAGGCAGTTGTGATTATCGTATATGCGGTTTATTTAAATTATAAGAAATAGAATAATTAAATCACGCAATATGTGTGGTTAAGTAACAATAAATTTATGTATAAAAAAATGAATTTAAAGGTACTAAAAAACAAAAAAAGAATTTTGATACCCTAAAATGGCATTTATGTTATTATTAGCTTAAATAAAATGTATTGAAAGGTTAAATGATTATGAAAAATCAGTTTTATGGTGAACTCATTCTTCTTTTGATTGCTTGTCTTGTTGCACTTCCAATTCAATTTATTCCTAAACTAAAAGAGAATAAGAAAGTAAAAATAATTTTTTGTATCATGGTTATTGTTGTATTTGGTATTTATACTACATATACAAGTATCAAAGATAATCCTAAAGTGGACGCTAAATTGGGTGAAAATTATATAGAGTTTAAAAAGAATGAAGTTATTTCGCTTAATAATATAGAAGATGTTCAGTTTTATGATAATGTAAAGTTTGAGATTGTAGCTAATGGCTATCGATGGGGTAATGATGATTATTATTCTGGAGATGCCAATGTAAATATAAAAAAAGGTGAAAAAACTTTAAAATACATATATAAGGGTAAAGTGTATATCAATGCGAATAATAAAAGTTATATTGTTCTTAATGAAAAAGGTGCATCCAAGTCTTATGTGTTTAATTTGGATACGAAAAAGAAGACAAAACAAATGTATTATGAATTACTTGAGCATGCGCATTGAGATTTATAAAAGGCAGAATGAATATGAGAAAATGGCGAAATAAATTTATTATATGTTTTATGATTGTATTTGTATTTTTGAGTGGGATTTTTTATATAAATAGGAAATCAATAGGATATGTTTAAGATTATTTATATTTTATACGTGTGGTTGAAACAAATTCTTTTAGGTTAAATACTATTCCGACTTTAGATACAAAACAAATATATTTAAATAAGACAATGAAGTGTAAAAATGATCGTGAATTTTTAAATGACTTAATTGAATTTTATTTCAATTATGAGACAAAAGGCCATTTCAATATTGTAGATGTGGATTCATATCATAGAATACATCAAGTGTATAAGAATTTAATTCAAGACAAAAGAATCAGTAAGAATAATTGGAATTATAAGAAACTAATGGATAAAGAGGTGTTTGATTCGTATTACAAACTAGGAAAAGACACTTCTTATTTGCATGAAGAAAATGATAGAGGTGTTGATTGCTATGAAGACAAAGAATTCTTTGTGATTGAGTTTCATTCTTTTGATATAAGTATGTTAAATTCATTGGCTCAAATAAACGAAGAGCTTCAAGACTTTCATGGGGATAAAATAATAATCGATATTTCAGATAATGAAGGTGGATCGGATATTGTATGGAAAAAGTTAGTGTCTTATTTAAGTGGAGTAGATTATAGATATAAATCTAAAATAACAGGGCATGGAAAGGCATCGAAAAAATATGTGGAATCGTATGACATAGATGTTCAAGAAAGTGAATCTAAGTTTTCATATATAGATTGCATAGATATTCAATCAGAGAAATTGTTTGATTTTAAAAAAGTTTATTTGATTATGGGTGATAAAACTTTTTCTGCAGCCGATTCATTTGCCAGATTTTCCAAGTCCACTGGATTTGCGACAGTAATAGGTAAAGAGAGCGCCGGATTTGGAACGGGTTTAGATCCTATGTTATTAAAATTGCCGTATACGAATGTGTTAGTTATGTTAGATTCAGTTGGTAAATATCCTGAAACAACAAAGCCAAAATATCAATTAAATAATATTTGTATTAAAGATGTTGAGCAATATATAGTTACAAATAATATATAAAAAAAGCACCTGGCAAATGCTAGGCGCAATCTTTGACAAATGGTGGTCTTAGCCGGAATTGAAAAGCAATTTTGTTTAGAGTGGATTATGTTGTTACTTCTACTTTATATAAAGGTGCAATAATTCAAGAAAATGAATAAAATCCTATACTTTTTATCTGCTTTTGAAAATTTTTTGATAAAATTTTGCAGTTAATTTAGTATGAAATGGATTGTGATTATCTGATGGATTTACCTTTCAAAGAAAGTTATAAATTGAATGCATATGATTAAAAAATAAAAAGGTATCCAAGACTCCGTTGTTTAAAGACGGAGAGGGATACCAATTTGAATATATACATAAGCAGTAAACTTATGTCAATTCCCACCTATACAAAGATATTAAAAGACTATGATGCTAGTATATTTATAGGACAGGTAAAACATCTCGAATTTGATTTGATAAGGAACCAATCACATTAAAAATAGAATGAGATATTGAACATGACTGTCCTGGATATTGTAGATTCTTGTGCATA
>NZ_VUMR01000037.1 GCF_009696075.1 Holdemanella porci
AATTTCATCTAATCATCTCCAATCATTTTATAGATTTTTTAGACTGTACTCTAAAAACTCTAATTTTCTATATAATTGTCGATTTTTTTTGAATGATTTTCAATCCATCATATTACTTGGCGCTTACTAACTTTCATGTGTAATGTGCTAAGTAATTCTAAAATTATCAATTTTTCCAAATTTATACCTTAAACTTACGACGTATACGTCGCTAGTACAAGGTGAACACTTTTTTTCAAAGATATTATTTCAAATGTCACATCACTAGATCATACAATTTCTAGTGAAAGACAACCATTATAAGCATATAGACTCTTTATTTTTTCTACAGTAATGAATATGTACGAAATATGCATTCGTGTGAAATCCCCCGTTTATTATTGAACGCAAAAAAGGTAGGTGCACAACACCTACCAAGTTACGCGGGCTCATCACCCTAAGTTCATGAATCAGTAGCGGGCTCATCACCCTAATACTCATCTCTTACCAGCTTCCGCCGCCTCCGCCACCGGCGCCTCCACCAGAGAAGCCACCAAAGCTAGAGCCCATGCTGTCAGCTGTACTTTTCATTTGTTCTGTTTGATAATCCAATAAATTTTGATGGATTGGTTGATACATACTTCTTGTCAGCATTCTGTAATAGAAATAAGAAGAGTATGGATCTGAATAATACGAATCATACCAATCTGGTTGTGCCAAAGGAATCGTACTAAACTTCTTTGTCCACATTTCAGAAAGTCCAAATACCATCGCATATGGAATGACATCATAGTAATATGAAGGATTTTCCATAGACAATCTTTCCAATTGTGGTACTTCTGCTTTTTCAACAAAGTCTTTAAAACCTAATAGCTCAGGAGCCACACTTTTAAAGTAATCACTCACTACATTAAATCGAGGACACAATAGAATTGGAAGTGAAACTACCACAATGCCTATCATCATATATTCAAATGGAACAATACTTAGAATAGATTGACATTGTCGATATATAAAGTATGCAAGAATCAAAATAAACGCAGCACTTAATACTTTCTTTAATACACCAAGTTTATTCTTGTTAAATACATTTGTTGCCGCTGCAGAATAATTTAAAACCATCATAAGCACAAAGCTAAATGTCGCAAGAATGGTTTCAATCAAATTATCTACAATACTATATCGAGTATTGAATAAGATACTTACAATCATACAAATCATGGCTAGAATGCATGTCACAAACCCATGATCAATCGTCGAAAGTTTTTTATCACCACTAAATTCATCATTCAAAGCTTCTTTGGCATCATCCATAGCCTTACCAAACTTACTTGATAGTTTTGATAATTTCACACTGTTTTTTGTTTGAAACAAACCGTTATAAATCTTCTTTTGATGTTTTAAAATAGGCGGTTCATGATTCTCTTGCTTTGTAAGAACCAAGTCATCCTCCGTTTCAGAAATGGTTAAATACCCTTTACTAGCCCAATATGGAATCAAGGCCATTAAATCCTCTTGATCCACAGACTCATCCACAATCGTTCCCACCATAGCTGGATCCATATCTTTTGGTGGATAGAAATTCACAATTGGTGTAATATGCGTTTTCTTTAAAAGAAGAGCACGAATCAAACTGTATAGGCCGAATAAAACAGTTAAACCTAAAAAGATAAATGGAATCTTTGAAGTGGTTTGTTTGGCATCCACAAAATAGCCTTGTCTTAACTCACCAAAAAGAGTAATAGCTTGTTTGGCACCAATATCATAGGCAGAACCACGAATCGAAGTCGAAGTAATAATGGGAGTCACATTTAAATCATTCGATTGATTTCCTAGACTTCCACTAAAAACTTGAATGTTTGACATTTCTTTTTCTGTCAAAGCCTTTTCAAACTGAATATCAAAATTAAAATGTGAAATGGTTGTATTCCAATTGTTTCCAAGTACGGAATAATAAATAAAATCCAAATCAGAATGATAATCTTCTGGAATGACAATCGTATAAGTCAACGTATACGTATGAGGGCCAATAATCGTATAGTCTTCACTCCCAATTTGAATCACACGATTTCCAGAATCATAATCTACATCATATTCATCATTGAATACATTGATATCTTGAATTTTTAACTTATACTTTTCATCCCGATTGATATACATCGTTTCTGGAATATTACGATAAATACCATGACGATAACTTGAGAAGTTGACATCAATCACTTCTTTTACATCAATCGTATTGTTTGAATGATATATCGCATTTACATTATAGTCATCAATCGTATACCCTCCATCATCAGCATATACATCGATACATCCAAAGCATAAAATAAATGCGAATAAGAAGGCCAAGACCTTCTTAAAATTTAACTTGAACATTTTCTCTTTCCGAAGTATTGGCCACTTCAAACATTGTCTTCTTTTCAAAATGGAATAAAGATGCCACAATATTTGTCGGAACACTCATAATCACATCATTATATTCACGAACTAATGCATTGTAGTATTTACGAGAATTTGCGATATCCTCCTCTACCTTCTTCAATTGATTTTGAAGATCCATAAAATTCGTGTTGGCCTTTAAATCCGGATATTGTTCCGCCACCGCAAAAATACCCTGAATGGCATTTGTGATCTTATTTTCACTATCCATAACATCCTTAGAAGTTTTTGCCATATTTCTTTGGGCAATCACTGAACTCAATGTATCCGCCTCATGTTTCGCATATCCCTTCACGGTTTCCACTAAGTTTGGAATCAAATCAAAACGCTTCTTCAAATACACATCCATTGTAGAGAAGCCTTCATCCACTCTATTTAATAAACGAACAAGCTTGTTGTAGCTTGACATCACAAACAATACCAACAAGACGATTAATACAATAACAACAATAATTAAGATCATAATAAAATCCTCCTGACATGATTATACCTCAAATACACAAAAAAAAGTAGAAGCATAACACTTCTACCCTTACTCATATATATTACCAGTCTGTCGCAATATCTAATTGAGTATCTGAATTTTGCGTAAAACTACCTGTATCACAGACGATTCCCTGTCCTAAT
This sequence comes from Holdemanella porci, assembly GCF_009696075.1. Lineage (GTDB taxonomy): Bacteria > Bacillota_I > Bacilli_A > Erysipelotrichales > Erysipelotrichaceae > Holdemanella > Holdemanella porci. The sequence continues at coordinate 3,049 of NZ_VUMR01000037.1, forward strand.
GAAGTATCTACAATAGATCCTCTAGGATACTTATTTAAATCGGCTGCCACAATAACATAATCCCCTAACATCTTCACACCATCTTCACGAACCCAATAATTATCATTGTTTCCCATACCACGCATAATGTCGACTACCCCTGACATATTTAAGTTGTAGTATGTTTCCTTTCCATTAGGCCCATAATATACACCACCCGATGCAGTAAGTGCATTCGCATTACTTACATATTGTGTGTATGATGGTTGCGAATAAATGACCTGAGTCACCGCATTATAATTATTTTGAACGAATGTTACATCATTCAATAACTCCGGCTGCTCTAAGATCATTTCTTCAACGCTTTTCGACTCTTCTTGTTTCTTGCTAGATTCTTCCTCGATATTTTGAATCTGTTCTTCGAATTTCTCTTTTAACTCTTGAGTTCCGTTTTTTGTATCCACACGCATTAAAATGTTTATATCCGCATTATTCGTTTTGGCATAAACCTTACTTTCTTCCCCAATAACTGATGATGTTGTTAGTACTGTTAACGCTAATGTCGACAACAATATACCCGAAACCAATCCTTTTCTTACTACACTACTCTCTAAATTTTCTTCTTTTATAAAGTTCAAAACACCCTCCAATCTTCCCCCTTGGCCTCATAAAATACGAGGCGGTTGTCCACCAAAAAATGAACAACAACACTTAATACTATACACAATTCTAAAAAAAAAGCAAATTTTAGCACTAAAAAAGGCCGTTTCATACCAAAAGTGGCGAGAACGACCCATTTGTAAGCGATGTTTTCAAAAAGAAACAAAAACACTTAAAATTTATTTATGCAATATATATGCAGTACTTTCAATTAAGAATTTACTATCCTTTCCAACAATATTTTGAATAGCTTCTACCTTTGGCTTCATATCCTCACTAACATTTCCAAAATAGAAGATCCATGATTCAACCTTCAAATCATGACTAACCAACATCTCATCAATATCCTTACAATAAATTATATCAGATGATAGTGATGAATTTGTTTCTCCCATCATAATCGGATACCAATTCATATAGTAAGATTGATTCTTTGCCAAAACCATTAATTTACCCGTATCACTCAACATATCCTTCAGTACAGAAAGATACTTTGATAACTCATCCTTCTTGATCTTAGAACAATCTAACGCAATCAAATCAAACTTCATAAATCTAAACGGATTGTTCTCTATATCAAAATAGTGTTCAATATGCACTCCCTCTAAATGCGTAGATATCGTTGCACATTGTATAGATTGGCCTAAGCCATAAAAGTCAATATCTGGATGTTCATATGCTAAATGCGCCATTCTAGCACCCATTTCACACTTCACTTCTAATAATCTGGATTCATTATTTGCTTTTTTTAAATAATCGCCAAAAAAAGCATAAGAAAAGTCAGAATGTAAATAATAAGATGAATCAAAATCAGATTTGATATGATATTTTTTCTTTAATTTCATATTATTATTAAACATCAATTGTTTTCTTTCTTCACTTATAAATGATTTTCCTCCTAAATGTATAATAAACGAGTTATGAACCAATACATTTTGATATCCAGCTTTTAAAACTCTTAATCCATAATCATCATCTTCATAATTTCCAGGAGAAAATTGTTCATCTAACAATCCAACAATATTTAGTACTTTTCTTTTTATTAGAATCGCAAAACCAATTAACATTAATTTGTACTAATATTTTTTTTCACATACATTCGTCTTTAGTCCAAATTTTTTGTATTCATCAATTGTTAGATTATCCTCAATTACCGTTTGATTATTAGATGCATTATTAGTTACACAACCAACTGCACCATAGTTATCTCTTTCATATAAACCCATACGTAAAGTGTATAAACTATTAGCACAAAGAATCGTGTCATTATTCAACAAGAAAATATCATTTTCTTTTCTTGAGGCTTTGATTCCAATGTTGCAACCACCTGGAAAGCCTGCATTAAAATCATTTTCTACTAACACAATATCATCTTGTTGTCTAAGATATTCAACACTATCGTCCTGAGAATTATTATCTACGATCACAATTTCTCTAGCAGACTCTGGTGTTGTTTCGCGTATGCTTTCAATACATTGTTGTGTTAATTGACGATTATTGTAACTTAAAATCACGATAGAAGCCGGTTCTACTTTACCTTGTCTATATGCAATTTCATCTAGTTTATTTTGAATTTCAATTCGAATCAATTCGTCTTGACAATAAAATAACGCGTTTTCGTATGTTAAATATGCTTGTTTTAAATTCACATTTTCTAAATACTTTGCGTATTCAAAATATCCTTTGTAATCCAATGGGTTTTCTTTAATTTTCTCTAACATAAACCACCTAAAAAAAGGCTTAGATCACTCTAAGCCTAGAATCCTACTACATTTAAAACTGCTGCAATAGCCCAAATAGCTGCCATAATCAAGTTTAATACTTTACTAAATTTCTTATCACTTAAGTAAGCTAGAGTAACACTGTATAAACAACAGATTGCCTCCAATACAACGATTACCATTAATGTGTTAAATGTACTAAACATAAAAACCCTTCCCTCCTAAACATTTGTATAATTAATACAAACGTACATTAGCATATTTTTTTAAAGACTTCAACTTTTGTGACATTTCCGTTAATGCAAAAACATGGAATTTCATGTTAGGCAGTGCATTTACTAACTAATCCAATTTCCCAATATGATCAGAGTTTGTACAAATCAAGGCATTATTAGAATGCTCATTTTTTTCTTGATAATTAAATATCTAAACCATACTTAAATCTAAAAGAATTTAATTGAAATTTATTATCTATGTATTGTATACGCTACGTTTCTAACTGTAATCTTATTTTCAACACCTACAACTTGTTCAATTTGTAATATTTTTTGTTTTAAACAATCATCGTCTATATTACCATAGTAAAATGTCCAATTTTCAGTTATAAAGCCATCTTTCTCGATAATATCTTCCAAATCTTTACAATAAACATATTCATCAATTCTATTCTTTATACATTCACCATTAATTGTTGGATACCAATTTTCATAATACGATTTATTTTTTACGAAAACCATTAACTTAGAATTATCATTTAACATATATTTTAAAGAGTCTAAATAATAATTTAATTCATTTTTTTTAATTCTTGTTGTATCAAATGCAATAAAGTCAAATTTTTTATTTTTGAAAACATTATCATTAATATCATGATAATACGCAACATTAATACCTTCTAAATGAGATGTGATAGACGCACAAGATACCGTATTATTTAAACCATAAAAATTTAATTTTGGATACAAATAAGATGCTCGTAATATAGCTGCGCCCAAATCACATCCAACCACTAAGACATCACCACTATTTGGTACTCTTCTAATCTCATCCAGATAAAACGCTACATTTGATTCTGAATGTGTAAAACAATAAAAAGAATTCTCATCTTTAAAACTATATTTAGAAATTAATTTTTGGTAATTTTTCATTAATATCCCACTATAATCTACTTTTTTAAACGAAACCGTGCCTAAATGTATTATAAAAGAATTATAGACTAATACATTCTGATAATTTTCTTTTATAATACGTAACGATAGATCATCATCTTCAAAATTACCCGGGAAAAATCTTTCGTCCAAAAACCCTGTCTTTTCCAAGACATTTCGTTTAATTAACACCGCAAAAGCTACTAACATCAATTTTATTTCGTTTCTTTTATTTATAACATTATTTCTTAATCCAAATTCTTTTAATTCATTAATAGAATCACTTTTAAATACTGATTGTAGATTCTCGCAATTGTTTGTCACGCAACCAGCAGATCCATAATTCTCTTTTTCATATAAACCCATACGTAAAGTATATAAACTATTAGCACAAAGAATCGTGTCATTATTCAACAAGAAAATATCATTTTCTTTTCTTGAAGCTTTGATTCCAATGTTACATCCACCTGGAAAGCCTGCATTAAAATCGTTCTCTACCAATACAATATCATTTTGTTGTCTTAGATATTCAACACTATCATCTTGTGAATTGTTATCTACTATCACGATTTCTCTTGCAGTCTTTGGTGTTGTTTCGCGTATGCTTTCAATACATTGTTGTGTTAATTGACGGTTATTGTAACTTAAAATCACGATAGAAGCTGGTTCTACTTTACCTTGTCTATATACAATTTCATCTAATTTATTTTGAATTTCAATTTGAACCAATTCATCTTGACAATAAAATAACGCGTTTTCATATGTTAAATACGCTTGTTTTAAATTCACATTTTCTAAATATTTGCCGTATTCTAAATATCCTTTATAATCCAATGGATTCACTTTTATTTTTTCTAACATAACTCTCCTCAAGAAAAAGGCTTAGATTTTATTCTAAGCCTTAAAAACCAACAACGTTTAAGATAGCTGCAATAGCCCAGATAGCTGCCATAATCAAGTTTAAAACTTTGCTAAATTTCTTATCACTTAAGTAAGCTAGAGTGACACTGTATAAACAACAGATTGCCTCCAATACAACGATTACCATTAATGTGTTAAATGTACTAAACATAAAAACCCTTCCCTTCTAAATATTTCTATAATCTTGCACATTTTGTGTCATAGCCATTTTTCTTTGTCTTTCTATATTTAAATCTAAGTGAGACGCATCCTGAATCACTTTTACCATATTTTGGTAGTCATTCGCATCAAAGACAAACTTTGATAATACATATTTGCGATTATGGATCGTTTGATTAAATCCAAGAATCAACAGGTTATGTAAGAATGCTTCTTTAGTGGCATCCACGATCTCATTTTCATAGTTGACATCTAAGAAGTAGTCACACATATTAAATAAATCTAAGATTTCATTTGCCGTGCATCCTGGATACAAACGTACATTACCGTATTTTTCAAAAGACATCAACTTTTGTGACATCTCCGTTAATGCACAAACATGGAATTTCATGTTAGGTAGTGAATTTACTAACTCATCCAATTTCTCAATATGATCTGAGTTTGTACAAATCAAGACATTATTAGAATGTCCATTCTCTTTTTCAAAGTTATATACATAACCCAAAGGTTTGACAATTTTACTATTTGCACCTAAAGAAATTAATTTCTCATACGCCTCTTTCTTCTGAACATAGATCTTAGAAGTTCGTCTAGAAGTACCATCCAAGATCACCTGCATATTTCCAGGAATATCTTCTCTATAACCCTCTTGCCAGAACAAGACATCACTATGTTCACGATCTTCTAAACTTTCCGATACAAAGAATGGATTGGATAAGGAGTTGTAAAATAATCTTGTTGGATATACATCCAATTCCGTAAATAAATGTTTCGCAAATTCGACTTTATTCTTAAAGATATATACCTTATCATCTTGATTTAAAATAATGTCATGCGTCACAAAATTCTCAACCACTTTTTCATTACCTGAAACATCATAATAACTTCTAGATACAAGCTGACCTTTCTTATTAAAAATCGTTCTCGCATACAAGAAACCATACTTATTGTAGTGTTCACTCACACGAGCTACATGTGTATCATCATACCAATCTACAATTTTGACAAGTCTTTTATGTAAAGGAGAAGTAAAGAAAATCTTACCTCTTTCATGATTTAAATCAAAGACTTGACCACCCGTATTACTCGCCTTGATTTCCCAATAATCCGGAACATCAATCTGGTTAAAATATCTAGGCTTTCCACCCTCTTTTTTACCACAATAATACGTGTAAATACTCATGACATCCTCTGGTAAATATCCATCATCACTAAATGTAATAATAGGACCACTAAATCCAGAAGAACGCATACTTTGATAAAGCATTTGACTATCTTCATCAAAATTTTCTAATAATACAACTGGAGTTTCTAACATACAGCTTCCCTCCATTTTTCCTGTACATTACTAGTTAAGAAATCTTTAGCTACTTCGTAAGATACTTCGTGACATTTCACAAGATCTTGTTTAAATAAATCCACAATACCTTTTCTTAAAGCCTCAATCTTATCCTTATCCTCTTCAGGTAAAGATATTAAATAGCCATTTTCACCATCACGAATAAATGTAGGATTTCCATAACGAACATCAAAACCAATAATTGGCAAACCTCCACCAACAGCTTCCATTAAAGTAAGTCCAAATCCTTCACTTGTACTTCCCGCAATATAAGCCTCATAATTCTGATACACTTCACTTAAATCATGTTGACCCATTAAGTGAATATAACTTGATGCATTATTCTCGCGAATTATGTTTTCTATTTTTTCTCTTTCAACACCTTCGCCATAAATATCTAATTGTAAATTTGAAACTTCTGCACGAGCTTGAATTACAGCCTTACAAATCCAGTCTACATGTTTTTCACTTGCCAAACGACTTGCCGTAATTAAAGAATAAGGTTTTCTTCCTTTTTTGGGATACTTCAATTCCGGTAATGATCCCACTGGAATCGTATATACACAAGGTTTCATTCCATAATATTTCTCAAACTGTTCAATCATTAAATCACTCTGTGCTTGTGTTGAACAAATATAGAAATCAATATGTTTATGCATATTAAATTCATATTCATAGAAGTTATTCCATAAGATATAATCCTCATTTGTATCTTTTTCACTAAAGTGATCCGCATGCACGACCGTACCTACTCTTGCAGGTTTACAATTCATAATAATGGATTGACCAATATCTGTAGAACGATCAATTAATACTACATCATCTTTTGTTAAATGTAATTGAGATACCATATATCCTACAAATTCTTCTTTTGAACAAAGAATCTTATCTTTAAATTTATACATCACTCGATCATCATCAATGATTTCTTCATAGGCAACACTACCATCCACATTAAAGAAACGACGATGGTATAAATGAGCCTTATTATCTAATGGCGCATAATATTCTGAATACACACGTCCATATGTAAAATAATCTTTTCGAATCAAGAAACCATTTGAAACCAATTCTACGCGATGCACAAAATCATCATGATCATTGACCATATAAGCTGTATAGAAATTATTATTTCCACCAAACACATAACGACAAATCTTTCCTTCTCTAGATTTCGTATATTCCATATTACTAAATGTTTTTTCCAAATCACTTAAAGTATATGTCACAGGCGCCGTTTTAAAATCCGTAAAGAACGTATATAGCCAAATAACTTCCGAATCTTCAAAACCAATATTCTTTGTCATATGCTCGATATTTTCTTGTGGAAACATATCTGTAAATACGAATTTCGCATCAACACCAATATTTCTAAACATTCTAGCACGATAGATCTGGGCATATTCAACACCACTACTTGCCCAGCCAATGCCTAAGTTAAAATTATAAATCATAACCCTAAAAACTCCTTTCCTTAAGGATACAATATTATCATCTCGTTGTCTTTACCAAATGAAACTTCTCCCAATAAAATATTACGAATCATCGCTTTTTTAATCGATTTTTCCATATCTTCAAATGAAATTCTCGCTTCTCTTTGATATTCAAACAACAAATTACGTTGAGCTGTAGAACGTCCAGATATCGCAGCCTGTAGTTGCTGCAAGTAGTCAACTTCTTCTACCCAACCTTCATCCAAAGCACTTAATGTACAGAGCCTACAATATTCAGAAAAACGTTTTCCTAATAATTGCTTCTTATCATTAAATGCCCTATTTGCATATTGCTTTAAATATTCTTTTTTATCAGCAGTAGATATTGAAAGTTTTTTTAAACGATATGATAAATTATCTAATATATATCTATTCATTAAAAAATCATCAACATTTTTATGCTTTGCAAAAAATTCATCAATATTATTTCCAACAATTTGAACTAAAACATTTTCATCTAAATTCTTACCATCTATCAAATCATTCCTTGTTTTATACATAATAGTTCTTTGACGCTGCATAACACTATCGTAATCGACAGAACTTTTTCTTTGGAAAACCGATGACTCCGATTTGATTTTCTGTGATTTATTAATTAATTTTTTAATTCGACGCTTAGAAATATGTTTATCCTTCTCTATATATTTTTCTAAGAAATCATCCCCTAATATTTCACAAACATCATCCTCTAATGATGTATAGAAAATAGAGACACCAGGCTCTCCCTGTCTTCCAGCACGACCTCTAGCTTGTCTTTCATCACGTGTATTATTCATTCGTCCAACACCAAGTACACAAAGGCCACCTAATTCTTTTACTCCAGGCCCTAAGTGGATATCTGTACCACGACCAGCCATACTTGTAGCTACTGTCACAACATTTCTTTGACCTGCTTCTTTAATAATTTCAGCTTCCCAGAACGCATTATTCGCGTTCAATACACTATGCTCAATATTTTCTTGCACTAATAATTTAGACAACATTTCCGTATCCGAAATCAAAGACGCAATTAGTAACACTGGTTGTCCCGTATTATGTCTTTTCACTGTTTCTTTAATAACCGCATCAAATTGTTCTTCACTCGTTTTAAAATACTTATCTGGCAAATCCTTTCTAGCCAATGGTTTATTAGGCGGAATAACCACAACTTGTTTGTGATAAACTTCTAGAAGTTCATCTTTTCCATCCGCAATCGTACCACTCATACCTGACATTTTAGGGAATAAATTAAATAAATTTTGATATGTGATGGCAGCAACTGAACGTTGTTCGTCACTTAACTCCAAATGTTCTTTTTCTTCTATTGCCTGGTGAGAACCACCACGAAGCTTCATGCCATTTAATTTACGCCCTGTACTCTTATCCAGTAAGACCATTTCTCCTTTATCTGTCACAACATAATCAATATCTTTATCAAATAAGAAATGTGCTCTCAAAGCCAAAACTACATGTCTAAGAATATCATAATTTTCTTTGCCATATAAATTTTGAATACGGAAATAACGTTGTACATATTCAACGCCTTTTGTTGTTAACCATACCTTTTTATCTTCTAAGGTATAATGAACATCTTCTACTAAAGTAGTGACAAAAAAATCGGTAATACCATATAAATTAGACTGAACACGAGGAGATCCCGAAATAACTAAAGGCATACTAGCACTATCTAAGAGTACTGAGTCAGCCTCATCAATAATAACATAATAGAAATCTCGCATAAATCGATCTTCTTTTGAACGAACAAGATTATTGATTAAATAGTCGAAGCCTAATGCACCATGTGTTGTATATACAATATCTGCATTGTATACATCCTTCTTTGTCTCGTTATCTAATTTTTCGTTTGTATCGCGATTAACACCTGCTTTTACACTTAACCCTAAAAACTTATAAACTTGTCCCATTTCCTCGGCATCACGAATTGCAAGATATTCATTTGCCGTAACCAAAATCGTACTTTTACCAGTCAATCCATTTAAGTATAAAGGCATTGTCGCTGTTAAGGTCTTTCCTTCACCTGTATTCATTTCACATAAATAACACAAATGAAGAGCTATACCACCTAAAATCTGTACATCATAAGGAAACATACCTAATACACGATAATCGGCTTCACAACATACTGCAAACGCTTCTGGTAGAATATCTTCCGTAGTTTCACCTGCTAATAATCTTCTTTTAAACTCATTTGTCTTATTTTTTAATTCATAATCACTAAGTTCTTTAACCTTTTTACACTCCTCTTTGACTTTACCCAAAAGAAAGTGTAATCTCTTATCAATTTTATTCATTTTACCCTTCCTTTTCTGTAATTACAAAAGAATGAAAATGCATCTTTGTACCACCCGCATTAATTAATTGCACACGATAGCTATATGTCTTTAAAGGACACTTAAAATCCATTTCCGGTTCACGAACAATCAATGTCCCGGCCTCATTTTCATAACGATCATAAAACACCATTCGTATTAAATACGATTCAAAATCACTCATATTTACTTGGATATGATAAGAACTCTCTCCATCAATAATTGGAAGTGATGGCTCTGTTCTCATCATCTGATAATTTACCTTTGAATACCATTCCTTAATAACCGTTCCAGGAGGCATCAATTCATTCTCAACTTCAACATCCTCGCGAGAATGAAACGTTATTTTTGAACCATATAAGTAACCGCCAAATAAATATTCATTCCAATATATTTTCCATTTACCACTATGCATTACCATCACCATCTCTACCAAAATCTTCTTTTAAAATCTGATTGTATTGGCTTCTAAACCATTCTACTACAGCATAAGTATTATCATTGTGGCGACCATGAATTCCTCTTCCAATGACTTCAATTCCAGTATTCTTTATATGTCCAATCACATTTTTATATGTATTAGGATCATAATCATCTTCAATCAAATAAGACATAATAAATTTAGAATGCGACCAATCTGTTTTATCAAATTTAGTCCAAAATCTGTCATTTATAGATTTTATCGCATTCGTGTCCATACTATTTGTGTTTTTTTTCAATACATCTAAAGAAGTTGGAAATATTCCAGGTCTTTTTATTCTTTCATTTTCTGCAATGTCCCCTAAACTACCTAGTGGCTTACCTAAAATTAAGGCGTGTGGTCTTAATGTACATCCATAATATAAAGATCCAAAAGTTCCCATAGATAGCCCAGATAATATTAATTGAGATTCATCAAAACCTAGCAAATCTAAATATTTTTTTATACCAGAAATCACCAAAGATTCATATTCTTCATCACCCAAATAAAAGGCTCCTCCTGTAAGACGTACATCTGTAACTAATAAAAATGGTGCACCCATTCTTTTCATCATATTATAGCCTTCAAAACTTTCCTGGTTTTTCCAACCACTAAAATATACATTTAGAGGTGGTTTCATATCACCTGGCTCAAAATACATAAAGACTTCTTCCCTTTTAGACGTCACAAATCTTTTTCCACCCGGGAAAAACACGCCATAGGATTTTCTAGAATGTCGATCATGTAGATTAACTATTTTAAGCATACCTTTACCTTTTGCGAGTAATGAAACAAAAATAGGACCATCCATTTTTTTGTTTTCTATTGAAACTACCGATTCCAAATCTATTTCATTAAAAACCCATCGATTTTGAACTGTAGAAACAGAACCAGATTGAAATTGTTCAATTTTTAATTGTATATTCACAGTAGAATCCTTATCATATTCTAACCAAAAATCAATAACTTGTTCATTAAACAAAGGAACATTCATTCTCCAATAAGCAATTTGATAAAAGTCATCTCCGTATTCTCCATTAAGTAAAACTCCGTTATATCCATCCCAAGTAATTGAACCACCAAAACTTTGGGATATACTTAAAGTTAATGCATTAAACTTTTCACCATAGCCTGAAGGAAAAAACAATTTAATATCATCATTTACAAATTCTTGAAGTTTATTATGTGAATAAATTTTGCCTACCCTTGATTTGAATATCCATTCTGTCCAATAATCTAATTCGACATTCTCCAATAAAAACAATGTATATGCACGAACCTTTTTTAATAAAATACGCGCTTCTTTTTCATTTACGCAACGATTTAAAACACATACATCATAACTTCTTTCAGTTGCTTTTTCTAAATCATTTATGTAATTCCACTCAACAAAGTCAGGAATATGAAGTTGTAAACTTAAGTCTTCATTTCCCACTTGTAAAACACTAATCTTGTTCAACTTGCTTCATAACTCCCTTCCATTTACGAATTAAACTAGCCGTATTATATTCTTTACTTAATTCATAAGAATAAATCACACACTTATTCCAATTGGTAATATTATCCAAATAATAGGTTAAACAACGAGGTATCTCAGATACATCTTCAACAATAAATCCATTATTACCATTGTGTACATATTGCGTTCTAAAAGAAACAATTTGCGGAATCGCACTACTAATACATGAAATCTGTAAGTATAGATCTGGCTGTGTTGTCACATCCACCATAATACGCTGTTCACGAATACATTTTGAAATACTCAATTCATCCACACATTGATCCACAAAGAACTTAATAGGAACCTTTTCATCTTCATCCAAATCAAATTCCGCTTTAAATTGTTCTTCTTTACGAGCCAATCTTTCATCCAAACCATTCACTTTTAATACATCTCGAACAAAATTTAAAACAGAATCTATACGATCCCAATTCGCATTACGCGTAAAGAAATGAACACGTGCTGTTTCATTTTTCTCAAAATACTCAGCGAATAAAACAATCAATGATTCTAATTTAGATTGTTCAATTGAATCAATCGGAACTAAGATATTTTGAACCGTCAATTGTTGACTTATCCCAAAATCGGCACGCGTATCAAAAGGTGTAATATCGACAATTGGTAAAATCTTTTCAGCATACTTTTCTAAAGGACGAATCTTATGTTTAGAATCGACAATACAATAGTTTGTACTTCGAATCAAAGATTTCAATTCTGCATCTTCAAATAATTCCATACGATTTTGATAGAAAGATAGAATGGTTTTTCTTTGCGTAAATAAATTTTCTAATAAATCATGATGCAGTGTATGCATAGCCAAACAGAAAATATCCGTTGAATCAGTCATTTCATCAAGATACGTTGAGAATACTTCTTCTATTAAAGAATCCATGGTTGTATATTTAATATCTACAAATTTAACTCTTTTATTATTGATTAAATAGAACTGATTATCTGGATTCACTTCGATATGTCCATCTTCATAAAATTGACAAATTTTCCAAACTCCATTTTCATTTAAATACTGTTTATAAACTGGTGTTTCTGAATCATAAACTATAGTTGCAGATAAGAAACCTCTATCGTCATAAATATTCTTACGAACCATAATTTCAGATTGAAATAAAAACACTTCAATCATGTTTCCGTCTTCTCCAAATTGAATTTCCGCATACTTTTGATTATTTACATAGGCTATTATACAAAATTGCGTATAAACAAACTCCGTATGTTCAGGCCACATTAAATCGTGAAATGACAAAATATCAATTTGTTTTCGTTTTATTTCTTGAATTGCATCAAAACATGACCAGTATGGTGCATGAAAAACACTCTGACGATGCAAAAAATGCCTAAAGTTCGGACTATAAGATAGATTTAAGATTTTATAATCCATGATTTTATTACGATTAAACATTTGAACCTGTTTAACCGTATCATCAAATTCTGTGACTGTACGGCGAGCAAAGAAATATTGTTCATTTTCTTTATATTCATTTCCATGATACCAGGAAGGTATAAAATAAATCATGCATATTACCTCCTATATAAATGGCTTATATGAATCAAAATCACGATAAGCTCGAATTTCTAAATATATACTACAGGCAAATCCTGAAAGCATCATAAATGTCGTTGGAAGCATTGCTACAGATGAATCTACAATTTCTTTGTATTGTAAATACATACAAATTGCTAAACATAAACACATAATACCTCCACTTAAACTACTCAGAATTAAAACCCATTTACGTAAATATCGTTTAGTTGCTTTTCCGGCAGGAACATCTACAATACAATCACCAGTCTGGAGAAGATCATCTGATAAGTCTTTTGGATTCACAAACAATAAACTTAATAAAACAGTAAATAAAAACATCAGGATTATATAAACACACATACCAAATACTGTTGATAAATTAAAATTTTTATATAGAAAATTTATTACATCTGATCTATGAAAATAATGAATAAACCCTATTATCAATTGTGGAATCATAAAAATAGCAGAACCAAACATTAAAGCCATAAATCCAACAGGATTATACTTAATTGCCAAATAATTCTTTTCGGCATGTATATTATGTACAGATACACGCTGTAAAGGAATTTTCTTTTCATGCATTTCCATAAATATCATTATAATGACCATAACAAACGATATAGATAACGGTATAGTTAAAGCATTCAATGAAGACTTCATAAATGTTTGGACTAAAGTTTCAGTCATATTAACAACAACAATTGGTGCAAAGCCACCAACACCATATTTTTGATTTTTCATTAATAAATATTGTGCAATACTAGCACCACCCATCAACTCAAAAATTACAACTAAAATACTCATTAAATTTCGATCAACATATTTTAATCCTATCGCATAAAAAATAGATTGAACCAAAGTTACAATAAAAGTAAGTGCTGTAATCCAATAATTCATCGTCTTAGGTGAAGTACGAGCTCTAGCCTCTTTTGATCGCATTGCGAATAAAATACTAATCACTAAACTTGCCGTAATATATGGTGAAATACCTAAACTCATGACATAACATTGTTTATTCGAACCGTTTACAGCTAATGATAATACTGCTCCTAAATCCAATCCCAAATTATCATATGCACTCATATCAATTCCATTTAATGGAATTCTATGACAAACAAAATAAATCACAATAATAACAATTGAAAAAAGACATCGATTTCTAACCAAATGTGTCTTTTCCTTCATAAACATCACTCCCAAATAAAAATAACAGTAACTAAAAGTTAGCTACTGTTATTTTATCATTATTTTATTTATTTATCTTCTTTTTCTTTAGAAGCATCATTTCTTTCTTTTGAGGCATCGTTTCTTGCCTTTTTAGAAGCATGTGCATTTACTAATGAAACCAATGCACCAACGATTGGTACCCAAGACCACCATACTCTATGAGTTACATCCAATGTTGATTTAGGCATCTTTTCTTTTTCGATTGTTTCAGTCTCTTCCTCAAGATTAGCTTTTGGAGTTTCATCCTCAACAACATCTTCAGTTACACGAGGAGCAACTTGTAATGGAGCACGAGTATCAACAACAACCTGACGGTATGTTACTTCGCCGCCAACTGAGCTTGTGGCAACACTGGTTGCATAGCTATCAGAAGAAGATTCAGAAGATCTAATACTATCAGATGCTGATAACGATTCGCTTGTACTCAAGCTTTCAAAAGTTGATAATGAATCACTCAATGAAATTGAAGTAGACTCACTCATACTTAAAGATTCAGACATTGATGCTGACAAACTTTCTGATTCAGAAACAGAGTTAGATTCACTTTCACTTAATGATGTAGAAGTACTTAAGCTCAATGATGTTGACTCACTAGAAGAAGCAGCACTAGTTGAAGCTGAAGTTACTGCACTAGTTGAAGCTGAAGTTACGGCACTTGTTGAAGCCGATGTAACTGCACTTGTAGATGCTGAAGTAACTGCACTAGTTGAAGCTGATGTAACAGCGCTAGTTGAAGCAGAAGTTACTGCACTTGTTGATGCTGAAGTCACGGCGCTAGTTGAAGCTGATGTAACAGCGCTTGTTGAAGCTGATGTTACAGCACTAGTAGAAGCTGAAGTAACTGCACTTGTAGATGCTGAAGTGGCTGCACTAGTTGAAGCTGAAGTTACGGCACTTGTTGAAGCCGATGTAACTGCACTTGTAGATGCAGAAGTAACTGCACTAGTTGAAGCTGATGTAACAGCGCTAGTTGAAGCAGAAGTTACTGCACTTGTTGATGCTGAAGTCACGGCGCTAGTTGAAGCAGAAGTAACTGCACTTGTTGATGCTGAAGTCACGGCGCTAGTTGAAGCTGATGTAACGGCGCTAGTTGAAGCAGAAGTCACAGCACTGGTTGAAGCTGATGTAACGGCGCTTGTTGAAGCTGAAGTAACTGCACTTGTTGATGCTGAAGTCACGGCACTTGTTGAAGCTGATGTTACAGCACTAGTA
The DNA here is from genome assembly GCF_009696075.1 of Holdemanella porci. Lineage (GTDB taxonomy): Bacteria > Bacillota_I > Bacilli_A > Erysipelotrichales > Erysipelotrichaceae > Holdemanella > Holdemanella porci. The sequence goes on from NZ_VUMR01000037.1 coordinate 18,721, forward strand.
GAAGCTGAAGTAACTGCGCTTGTAGATGCTGAAGTAACTGCACTTGTAGATGCAGAAGTTACTGCACTTGTACTTGCTGAAGTTACTGCACTAGTTGAAGCTGAAGTTACGGCACTTGTTGAAGCCGATGTAACTGCACTTGTAGATGCTGAAGTAACTGCACTGTTTGAAGCTGAAGTTACGGCGCTTGTTGAAGCTGAAGTAACTGCACTAGTTGAAGCTGATGTAACAGCACTAGTTGAAGCTGATGTAACAGCGCTAGTTGAAGCAGAAGTCACAGCACTGGTTGAAGCTGATGTAACGGCGCTTGTTGAAGCTGAAGTAACTGCACTTGTTGATGCTGAAGTCACGGCACTTGTACTTGCTGAAGTAACTGCACTTGTAGATGCAGAAGTTACTGCACTTGTACTTGCTGAAGTTACTGCACTAGTTGAAGCTGAAGTTACGGCACTTGTTGAAGCCGATGTAACTGCACTTGTAGATGCTGATGTTACTGCGCTTGTTGAAGCCGATGTAACTGCACTTGTAGAAGCAGAAGTTACGGCACTAGTTGAAGCTGATGTTACAGCGCTAGTAGAAGCAGAAGTTGCAGCACTTGTACTTGCTGAAGTGACAGCACTTGTTGAAGCTGAAGTTACGGCACTTGTTGATGCTGAAGTGACAGCACTAGTTGATGCAGAAGTCACGGCACTTGTAGATGCTGAAGTGACGGCACTTGTTGATGCTGAAGTGACAGCACTTGTTGATGCTGAAGTTACGGCACTTGTTGATGCAGAAGTTACAGCACTTGTAGATGCTGAAGTTACGGCACTGGTTGAAGCTGATGTTACAGCGCTAGTCGAAGCTGAAGTGATCGCACTTGTACTTGCTGAAGTTACTGCACTAGTTGAAGCTGATGTTACTGCGCTTGTTGAAGCCGATGTAACTGCACTTGTTGATGCTGAAGTAACTGCACTTGTTGAAGCTGAAGTTACGGCGCTTGTTGAAGCTGAAGTAACTGCACTAGTTGAAGCTGATGTAACAGCGCTAGTTGAAGCAGAAGTCACAGCACTGGTTGAAGCTGATGTAACGGCGCTTGTTGAAGCTGAAGTAACTGCACTTGTTGATGCTGAAGTCACGGCACTTG
>NZ_VUMR01000038.1 GCF_009696075.1 Holdemanella porci
TTATCCTTTCAATTCAAGTATAACAAAAAACGCCCCAAAATACTTTGGAGCGAATTTTAAGCTGCCTAGCACATTACCCTATGTAATCTTATAGCGTATCTAGACCCCAACTATTTTTATATAGTCAGGAAATTTAGTTCCCCCACTTTTCTTATACTTTATCGATATTATTTGAAAAGATATCTGCAACTTCACTCATTATAATATAAGCACCCAAATCGATTTCATGAACTTGTTCTTTCATACGATTGACCACAAAATAAATTATGGATTTTTACCTTTTTGAATAACCCCCTTGGCATCTAAATGAGTAACGCCACTTCCAAATGTATCTTCTTATTGTAAGCATAAATAAATAAAATCATATTACGAGGTGTTGGGTTTTGTTTCATAAGCTCAGCACTCCTTTTTAGGGCTTCATTTTAACATACTCATACACAAAAATCATTTCATTCTCAAATCTTTTAGACAATTTAAAAGAACAGACTATTTATTAGCCTGTTCTACAATTTCATTGATTCTTTCTAAGACAGGTTCAAAACCTATTTTTTCTGTACTACTGATACCGAAAATATTCTTTATTGGCAAATGAAGCTGTTGAGAAATATCTTTCAATGCACGTACACGTTTTGTCTTAGGAATCTTGTCAACTTTTGTAGCTACAATAACAATTTGAATTCCAAGACTTTGAATCATTTCGATCATATCTAAATCATCATGCGTGGCGCCATGTCTTGCATCGACAAGTTGTACAACGCAACAAATCTGCTCTCTTTGGTTAAAATATGTATCCATCATTTTACCCATCTTGATCAGCATTTGTTTAGACATTTTCGCATAACCATATCCAGGAACATCCACTAACATCCAAGTATCATCAATCTTAAAGAAATTGATCAAACGTGTTTTACCTGGTGTATTTCCTACATAGGCTAATCTTTTTTTATTTGTCAATGCGTTAATAAAGCTTGATTTACCAACATTACTACGTCCAACGACTACAACTTCTGGTAAATCAGATTCTGGCCATTGTTCTTTTTCAACAGCACTAATCACAAATTCACTAATCATACTATTTTACCAATGCGTTATGTAACACTTGAGATACATTTGAACAAGGAATAAAAGTAACTGCATCTTTTACTTCTTGAGGAACATCATCTAAGTCTTTTACATTTTCTTTTGGAATCAAGATCGTATCAATTCCAGAACGATGTGCTGCCAATGATTTCTCTTTCAATCCACCAATAGGAAGAACATTCCCTCTAAGTGTAACTTCACCAGTCATAGCTAAATTCGCCTTAACTGGAATATTAGAGAAACAAGATACCAATGCCGTCGTCATTGTAACACCAGCACTCGGTCCATCTTTAGGAACCGCACCTTCTGGTACATGAATATGTACATCATTTTCTTCAAACAATTTAGGATCAATTTTGAATTCATTTGCATGCGTACGAACATAGTCTAGCGCAATACTAGCACTTTCCTTCATGACATCACCTAATTGTCCAGTAAGAACAAGTCTACCTTTTCCTGTAAAGCGAGTTGCCTCAATTTGAAGGATATCCCCGCCAAAACTTGTATAGGCAAGTCCTGTTACAGTTCCAACTTGATCTTTCTTTTCTTTTTTACCATAATCAACTTTTTCATTACCCAACCACTCATGAACTAATTTTTTAGTCAATTTAATGCTACGTTTGTTGTTTTTTAAGATAGCAAGTACTGTTTTACGGCAAATTGTCGCAATTGTACGCTCTAAAGAACGAACTCCCGCTTCACGAGTATAGTAACGAATTAAATATAGTAACATATCATCGTCAATTTTTAACTGAGACGCTTTTAAACCATTTAATTCTAATTGTTTAGGAACTAAGTGATCCTTGGCAATATGAACCTTTTCTGCATCCGTATAGCTTGATAATTCGATGATTTCCAAACGATCTCTTAATGCAGGTGGAATATTTTCTAAATAGTTTGCCGTCGCGATAAACAACACTTTTGATAAGTCATAAGGCTCTTCAATATAGTGATCTGAGAATACTGAATTTTGTTCAGGATCCAATACTTCAAGCATTGCACTTGATGGATCTCCCTTATAGTCACTTGCCATTTTGTCAATTTCATCAATCAAGAACACTGGATTCGTAACGCCTGCCTTTTTCATACCTTGAATGATACGACCAGGTAAAGCCCCTAAATATGTTCTTCTGTGACCACGAATCTCTGCTTCATCGCGAACACCACCAAGTGACATTTTCACAAATTTACGATCTAAAGCTCTCGCAACACTTTTTGCCAAAGACGTTTTACCAACTCCTGGAGGACCTACCAAACAAATAATTGGAGCATTCAATGAATTTGTCATTTGTTTAACAGCCAAATACTCTAGAATACGTTCTTTTACTTTTTCTAGACCATAGTGATCTGCGTTTAAAATAGCTTCAGCTTCATTTAAATCTTCATTGTCCTTCGTTTCTTGCCACCAAGGAAGATCCATTAACCAATCAATATAAGATTTAATGACACCAGTTTCTCCACTTGCCATAGGTAGCATTTCATAACGACTCACTTCATCCGATACCTTTTTCTTAATGTAGTCTGGGTATGGATTTTCAGCTAAACGCTTACGAATCTTAGCCGCATCTTCATCTTGGGCAACTGTATCCCCTAATTCTTCACGAATGACATTCATCTTTTCACGAAGATAGTAATCTTTTTGTCCTTGATCAATTCTTTCTTTGACAGTTTCGTTGATTTGTTTTTCAACTTCACTCATCTTTTTCTCTTTAGCCATATCTTGAAGCAACATCATTAGACGATCATTTACCCCTAATGTTTCAAGATACTGTTGTTTTCTTTCAATATCCAAAGGCAATCCTTGAACAGCTTTATCACTTAAGAATTCACCGCCCATACCCTTTGAAATTTCCATAACAATTTCTTTAGTCACAAAACGATCTTGACCTTGCATACGATCAAGTTCATCTGCAATCATACGAATCAAAGCTTCTTCTTCAACAGCGTCCTGTTTTTCACTTTCAAGAATTTCAACTTCGGCTAAATCACTTAGGCTTCCATTGATCCAATTGTTTAGCTTAACACGCTTAATTCCACGAAACTTTACACGTAAAAAGTTATCAAAACGACGAATATGACGAACTTCACATAAAGTTCCTACAGGATATATATCTTCTTTTCCAGGATTTTCTTGTTCAAGTTCTTTTTGAGAAAATAAACAAATCTTTTTATCATAATTATCCTGTGCATTTTCAACAGCATGTACAGAAGCACCCCTTCCTACATCAATCACAATTTCTTGATTTGGATATAGGACGACTCCTCTTGTACAAACTAAAGGATAGGTATTTAATTCCATACGAAAACCTCCTTATATTAAATATGGAAAAAGACGCTAAGCGTCTTTTTTCTTTAACATTATACTACTTTACAGAAGTTTTAATGAAGTCTAATGCTTTTTGATTTGCTAAATCTGCTTTAATACTTTCTGGAGAAATCAATGATTTGATTTTTTCTACTTCCATGTTATACATTTCAGACATTGTAGTAAATTCTTTTTCTACATCTTCATCACTAGCTTCAATGCTTTCAGCTTTAACGATAGCTTCTAATACTAACTGTGTTTTAACACGAGCAGCAGCTTCTGGACTCATTTGAGCACGGATTGCTTCTTCAGTTTGATGAGTTGCTTCTAAGAACTGTTTAGCAGTGAATCCAGATTGTTGCATACGCCCTTCGAATTCTTTATACATACGATCAACTTCAGCATCGATCATTACTGCAGGAATTTCAACATTAGCGTTGTCACAAACTTTTCCTAACAATTCATTTGTGAAGTTTTCTTCAGCTTCCCTTTCTTTTTGAGCAGTTAAATCAGTTTTTACTTTTTCTTTGTAAGCATCTACTGTTTCAACATTTTCAATTTTTAATTTTTTGATTAATTCATCATTTAATTCAGGAAGATCTTTATATTTTACTTCGTGAACTGTGCAGTGGAAAGCTGCAGGTTGACCAGCAAGTTCAGCTGCTTGGTAGTTTTCAGGGAAAGTAACTTCAACGTCTTTTTCTTCACCTTTCTTAACTCCTACTAATTGTTCTTCAAAACCTGGAATGAATGATCCTGAACCAAGTTCTAATGGATAGTTTTCTCCAGATCCACCTTCAAATGCTACACCATCTTTTGTTCCAACAAAATCGATAACTACTTGATCACCTAATTGAGCAGCATCGTCATCTTCACGAACTACCCAGTCAGCATAACGATCTTGAACACGTTTAACTTCGTTTTCAACATCTTCTTCTGTAACTTCTACATCCGCTTTTTTGATATCTAATCCTTTGTATTCACCTAAAGTTACTTCAGGAAGTACTGTACATGTAAATACTAATACGGCTTTTTCATCATCTGCTTCTTTAACATCTAAAGTAGGACGAGCTACTAAATCGATATTGTGTTCTTTGATTCCTTCTGATAATGCTTCATTAGCTACTTCTTCACTAGCCATATCATATAATGCTTTTGAAGAAAGTTGTTTTTTTACTAAAGCATCAGGAATTTGTCCTTTACGGAATCCTTTCAAATTCATGTGAGATTTAGCATAGTTTAATGCTTTTTTCTGTGCTTTTTTCCAAGCTTCACCTTCTACTGTTACTTCTAATTCACCAGTAGAATTTTCTTTCAAAGTCCAAGTACTAGTCATTGTTTTCTCCTCGCTTTTCAATGGATAACTCAATATCCTCAATTCTTTCAAGACCTTGTTTTTTGACAAAACCAGGCCATTCATCGGATTTCTGCATTGCATCATACACAAGTCTACAAATACTTTTCGCAAGCTGATAAGGATCTTTGTCTTCTTGATCGAATGGTCTTTCATACAAAACTAACTGTATCAAAAGTGACATACAAAATTGAATCATAGTAGGATTCTCATTTGTAAACCAACTTTCGAATAATGAGCTAGCCTCATTGATTGACTGATCTTGCTCCATAGGTAAAATAGCACTTGGTATAAACGTAATGTTCAACCCGGATTTTATCAAATTAAACGGATCATCAATTTTCTGCTCCATTAAAGCTTCAATCAATGTACCCTTATATTCATCAGGTAAATCTGAATCTAGTAATTCCTGAACTTCATCATGACACATTCTTAGATTCATGTTTTCTAAAATAGAAATCGCATAGATTTTTTGTTCTAGAGTGCCATGAACATAATCCTGTAACTTGTTGAAATCCATACTCTTACTCTTTTGTTCCAAATAAGGTTTACATTCAAACTTATAATATTCTAATAACTTCAATGCATCCTCTGGAACATAAGGCATGTTCAGTTCCTGACAAATCAATTCGTACGCCTGGGCATAACTTTTTTCATCTATCTCTTTTTTTATTTCTTCGATTAAAGAATGATAATATGCGTTCACTTATACCTCCATGCGAAACATTAATATTCTACCATAAATATCGATAATAATCAATTCTACGCATTTCTAAAATACAGAATCCGTAGAATGTCATTTAAAGAAAAAAAAATCTCCTTTTTACAGAGAATTTGTTTTCCTACTTTTTTCTAATTCATTTAACTTCTTGAATTCAGTTGAAATACAAATAACCGATACTACAAAGGCTACAAAATCCGCAATGGGAGCCGCATATAAGATTCCATTCAACCCAAAAAATTTAGGTAAGATCAAAACAAGTGGAATCAAAAATAATACTTGTCTAGTCATAGATAAAAACATTCCTAAATAGGCTTTTTTAATTGACGAAAAGAAGCTAGACGATAACATCTGTACTCCATCAACACATACTAGCATTAGATAGATTCGCATAAACATTGTCGCAAATTCAAAATAGTTCGCATCCCCTGATCCAAATATAGATAATACAGTACTTGTGCAGAATTGAAATAAGGCCCACCCAATAAATGAAACAACCAAATTTGCACTGATCGCAAGCTTGAACGTCTTTTTAACACGCTCATATTTTTGTGCCCCATAATTAAATCCAATGATTGGCTGCATTCCTTGTGAAATACCAATGATGATAGCTAATAATATCGCATTGGTTTTCATCACAATGCCACATGCCGCTAAAGGAATATCACTACCAAACTTAGTAAATTGCCCATAATACGTCAATGAGTTATTTAAAACGATTTGCACAAACAAAATCGCAATCTGATTTAATGAAGCACTCATTCCAATGGTTGCCATTTCCTTTGTATCCTTCAAAGAAATACGTAAACTCTTTTTATTAAATTCAATATGTTGAAAACTCTTAATATACCAAGCGGCAATAAAAAACGAAATCACTTGACCAGCTACTGTGGCAATGGCAGCTCCAGCGACACCCATATGAAATACAAAAATAAACAAAGGATCTAATATTGTATTCACAATAGCTCCCGCAACCATACATGTCATTGAATATTTTGGTGATCCATCTGCACGAATCAAGTTACTAATCACATTTGTCGTAATCAAAAACGGTACACCCAAAGTAGTAATTCGTGTATAATCAAGGGCCAAAGGCATAATTGTACTTGTAGCCCCGAACGATTTTAATAGTGGTTCAAGAAATACAAGTACTAAAACAACATAGATTACTGAGCAAAGAACAGACATACTAATACCATTCCCAGCAATACTACTTGATCGTTCTGGCTTCTTTTCACCTAGATATAAACTAAATAAACTTGCTGAACCAATCCCAATCAACAATGCAATCGCAAGCGCAATTGTTGTTAATGGAAACGCCACATTAGTTGCCGCATTTCCTAGAAAACCAACACCTTGACCGATAAAGATTTGATCTACAATGTTGTATAGTGACGATACAAGCATTGAGATAATACTTGGTATCGCAAACTTTTTTAATAATGATGACTCTTTTTCATACCCTAATGGATTTTGCATACTAATTCAATTCCCTCTTTCTAAACTGTGCAATTAAATGCTTATTTCCCATAGAATGCTCACGAATCACATTCAACTCATTTCCTCTTTCGTCAAACCAACCCACAAATTCATACCCTGGCTTTGTAGCCGGCAATAAGTGAATCGTATCCGAAAAATACGTATATGACTTTGGATTTCTTCGACTACTGAGTCCACCATTTAAATCATACGTAATCTTATATTGACTTACTTGCCAATGAGCATATAAAGTACAAGACTCATGAATGGGTTCATCCAAGTTATAACGCCAACGATAATCACAATCCCAGAACCATCCATCAAAGGTATATCCAACTCGAACTGGCGGCTTTAAATCCCCCAATAAACCATGTTCATCCGTACATACATCCATATAATTAGCTCCACCACACGTTTCAAAGTGGATAACCGGACACTCTTTATAAATAGCTGTCAATATAACAGGTTCATGAATGCCTGCTGGTACACTCGTTATAATTTCACCATTCAACTGCCAACCTACAAACATAACGCCCTTTTTAAATGCCGGATACAACAACAATTCTTCTGATTCAATACATGTATATCTCGGATTACGACGCGACATAACTCCACCATCCACATCATATTCAATGGGATACCAAATAGGAATCCATTTATCATATAAAGTCACAGAATGAGGAAGAACACCACCTGGATTTAATCTTTTTGTACACTCTTTATCTATATACCAACCAACAAATTGGTAACCTTCTCTTTTTTCACTCATCAAATATCACCTGCCCATTATTTTATCACAAATAGAAAAACTTCTAGGAAAATTTCTAGAAGTTATTCAAATAATTATATAAACTATTCCCAAAAGTCATTTCCATAAGTTCACTTGCGATTTCTTTACTTTGAATCCGCATAATATGATCTTCTACATCTTGTTTACCTAATAAATTTATATTTCCATACCATACAATTTCCTGATCAATAACCGCAAAATGTTCACAATTATCTTCTGCAGATTTTAGATAAAAACCAGATTGTCTCATTTCTTCTATCAACTGCATTCTATAATTTGAACTTCCAAGCCTAATTTTATCAGGCATCCAAGAAACTACGGTTACTTCAACTCCACTTTCCATCTTTTCTTTGATCAATTTAGTAAATTCTACAACTCTATCGCCAGATAATGAAGGACTGGATACAATAATATTCTTATTAGCACACAATAAATCTTGAACATAAGCATCATAATAATTACTTGCATCATATATAGATTGAGAAATTTGCGATTCACTTTTTATGCCGTTAGTATCCGAAATTAATTCATAACCTGATTCTTTGTAGGCCTTTAATCTTTTTCCATACATTCGATCAAACATCGGAATATGGACATCTACATAATCATATACAAGTATTGTATCTTTTTTATCATATAGTCGATGAATTCTTCCTGTAAATTGTTCTATAACACTACTACTCGCTACAGGCATTGCTAGAAACAAAGTATCCAACCTATCAAGGTCAAATCCTTCTCCAATGAGTGATCCTGTCGCAACCAATATCATAGTTTTGTCTTCAGGCACACTTTTCATTAATTCAACAATATGATTATTTTCTTTTTTTGATTGACTTCCTATCAACAAGAAAACTGAATCTGCCACGCCTTCTAATTGTTTATATAGCTTCTTACAATGATTTACATATTTAGACAGAACCACAGGCGTACGATTTTTTTGAATACAATCTTTTATATCCTGAATAATCATTTGATCTCGCAAATCATTATCTCGTAATATTGAGTATGCTTCATTGGGATTCTTTTCATCTTTCATCATTCCTCTTGGTGCAACCACATGTGTAAACCGAGGATATAACAAACGAGGAATCCCTTGTTGTTTTGCTTGTTCTTTTGCGGAATATTTATGTCGTATTGGACCAATAAGCATAAAATTCATCTTATCCAATTGATCCGTTCGATCAACGGCTGTAACACCATACACATACTTAGCTTTAATTTCTTTTAAAACAGCACTTTCTGTATTTGAAGCCGCATGATGACATTCATCCACAATGATCATGCCATACTCATTCAACAGTTTATGAAATTTTCCCTTTTTACATATAGAACCAGCCATTGCGATATCAATTATACCTGTCATAGAATCATGAGATCCTTGTAAAGTACCTATTAATGATTTTCTCTTTTTGATCAAACCTTTAGGTGTTGTATATTCAGGTAATTCTTCATTTATATCCAAAAATGTCTGCAGCTTATCTTTCCATTGTTCTAATAAAGATGAACTCTCCAACAAAATTAATGTATTCACTTTCTTTGTCGCAATTAAATCTGCACAAAGAACAGTCTTGCCAAAAGCAGTAGCCGCTAATAAAATACCATTATCATGCTCAATCATTTTATTTAGAGCTACATTTTGTTCAGGTTTTAACTCTCCCTTAAAAGTAACATCAATACTTCTTCCTTGTTGCCTTTTATCATCAATCATCATTTGAATCCCAGCATTCTTATTATACGAAATTAAAGCATCATAACATCCTCTAGGAATTTGTATATATCCACTATCGTGATCTTCACCAAGATAAATATATTTATACATGCCAAAAGTAGAAATTCCCATGCCTTGATTTTTATAATAAATAGGATTACTAATTCTAGCCAATTTACGAATTTTATTTTGAATAGACACACTTAAATTTGAAATATCCACATAAATACCATTCGATAAAGTGATATGCATTTTTCCATCCACTTCATTCTTGTTAAATTCACTTATTGAATCCCATGGCTTACCATTTAGATTACCACGCCATTCTTTTATTTTTTCTTCTATAAACTCCTGTGAAAGCTTAGGTTTAGACCACAATACATTCCATTGATTTGAATGGGCATTCCAATTTTCATCAATAAATGCACTGTTGCCATCTTTCAATGCTCGTCCTTGCAATGGCAATGCGATTAAATTTCCCAGACCACCCTTTGGCATACTATCTTGTGCCGGTATCATACGATCATAATATTTAAATGATTTTAAATTCACTTGTTCTGCCCCTTTATCCAATAAAGCATTCCCAAAATTTCTTGCCAAAATAGCTGAAATTGGTTTATCAAAGAAAATCCAAATATGCGCTCCTTTACCTGATCTAGAACGTTCAATCAATGGATCAATTCCATTTAATTGACAAATCTCACGCATCGCATCAACTTCTTCTTTCCAACTCTCATCTATATTCGCAAAATCATTTCCTGCATCTATATCATGATTATCAAAATCAAAGACTAAAAAGCGACACGTATTATCTTTATGCAATGGATAAACACCAATCACTTCATTTCCTTTTAAATGTGACATAATACTATCAATTGTCAAAGCTTTATACTTTTGGTAATGACAATCTTGGCAACGAAATCCTGCATTCCATTTCTTACCACAACCGTCTGACCAAAAATTAATACATTGTGGATAGTATCCCGCTTTATTTGTTTTCTTGTTTTCTACTCTTTTTGCGTATACGTCTGTACGACCCCAAAAACGTGCAAAAAATCGATTTGCCATATCTTTTGTGATTTCATTTGGAAAAACAATACGACTTCCTTGATTTGTTTCAAAAGGTTCTGTATTTGTAGAATTCTTTAATTGATCCAATTCTTCCTGATAAGAAATTCCTTCTCGATCCAAAATGTTCTTCAAGCATTGAATCTCTTTTTGTAAGTCATTTATTATAGTCAAATTATCATTCGTTTGTTTCACAAAACCACCAACTCTTTTCAATACTATTTTAATTGAATTAGCAAATAAAAAAAACACCCAAGATTCCGTTAGTTAGACGGAGAGGAGTGTTTTCAGAACACATCTGCAAGTAGTAGTCTTGTAGTAGTTCTATGCATATCATAGTCCTTTTTACAAACCATTGTGTTAACACAAACACACAAAAACAGAAAAACAAGAATAAATCAACCTTAACTGCTTTTAATATGTTAATCCAATCTGTTTTTTTCAAGAGACATTCTTTTTAATTTTTTATCTATTTGTTTTGCGATTTTATAATCTTCTTCAAATTGAAGGTTATGTTGAATGACCGGATTTTTTGATATATATACATATGCCTTACCTTTATTTGATAATTCAATTTCAACACCTACATATACTTTTTTTAATTCAATAAAAATACTCGTATTAAACATACTAATTAACACTCTATGAGAAAACAATGGTGATTTACCTTTATATCTAGCATGTTCATAAACTATTTGACTTCTAACGACATCACAAAATTTGTAAGTCCCTAAACTACCATCACATATTGTAAATTCTTTGTTCTTCTCATCAAAAAGGATGCTGTCAGCTATTTTATTGATATACAATGTTAGGTTGCTCATTATTTCTTAACTCCTAGATTTTTTAATAACATAAATTGTATCCATATCTATCACTAATATTTTACTATTATCTTAGTCTTTCTACCATTTAAATATCAGACAGTAAAATTAATTTTCATATTAAGGGCTTAGCTTACAAGAAGATGGTATCAACAAAAAAGAATGCTAATAAAACACATTTTCAAACAATAGTCTTGTAGTAGTTTTATGCATATTGAATATAACGGATGGGCTTGCCCATCCGTTATATTCAGATCTTGTTCTTCTTCCAATTCCGCATTCAGTCTCTGAAGCTCTCGTAAAGCCTGATTGATCTGCGAGAGATCGGTTTGCCAGACCATATACCCGCCCGGGATTTGGTGCAGGTTCATGGTAATATCTTCCGTAGCAGAAAAATGCTGATTTTGCTTTAAAGCTTCCAGCATAGCAGGCGTGATATCCGCCGCGTTTTCCGATACTGCAATCCGCTCACCGGTCGGTGAAAGAATCTGCATCGCCACTGTAGAACGCCAGAATACTTCACTGTACTGCGTGTTGACGGGAATCAGCCCCGTCAAAATATAGAGCTCCCAGCAAAGCACAAGAATAAAAATCAGTCCCGCCGAATATTCTACAAGCTCAAACCGCACCACGTAGGCCGTAGCAGCATAAGGAATACTGAACAGAAAGAGTAAAATCGGCTCGTAGAAGGGAACCAGCTTTCGGTAAAGCGGGTCTGACTTTGTCGTACCATTTCGCTGATAAATCACATATACCTGATGCCCGATCATCCACAATCCCCACAGATAGATGATATATGTGCCGATGTATGGATGAAAATACAAATTTGGCTGGGGTTCCTCCGGCACAATGTAATAGAAAAAGTGATGCAAATCGTTGGTTAGCGCCAGCATGCTCAGAAAACATGCCGGGATTAGGAGCAGATACCACTTTTTGCTGATCTGGTAATCCTCCGGCTTGCCGAGATAGAATGCGCTGTAAAACCCGAACAGTGGTATGAAGACAGCCGCGATATTGATAAAGTATCCGGTAAAGCGCATCCATGGAATATTGACATAGAGGAAAGCATCCTGAACGAAGCGGACCGTTAAATACAGGATACTGACGATATTTTGTGCAGTCAGGTGGCCGCGCATGGATTTCTGCATGATTTTTGTTGTAATGGTATGTTGCCAGCCAAAGAGGAGTAGCATATAGACCGCCCAGACAAGATATGGCCGCAGAAAATCTTCCGACCAATACCGTATGCTAAGCTGCCGGTATGCAGAAACAGTAAACAACAGCACTGCCGCTGCAAAAAGCCGAATGACGGATTTCTTACGCTCACTCATAGATAGCCATAGCCCCCTTTGCAAAAAGATGATTCTAGCTGATTGGTGCAGTTAGAACATGATAAGGATATTATAGCATGGAAGATCAAATCCGCCCCACACAAAAGGGTGGGAATTTAGGATTTTTGCGTATCAGCGCTTAGCCGAGAACATGGGCTTTGAATGTATCTATATTGATGAAAATGAGAGATAAACAGTCAAAAGAGTATCGCCATAAACAAGTGATACTCTTTTATTGAGAAAACTTAATCCACACATAGAATCAATAATAATTGAATTAATGTGCATCAGGAAAATCATTTTTGAATTTGCCACCATAATGATTGTTCTTATAGTTTCTAATATATAATAATAAAATCATTATCACCAAAACAATACCACAGATGGCATACATTGTAGTTGAATTTAAATTATAGAATAAATAACAAATTACTGTCCCAACAATAATTAATAATCCTATGATCACTAAGAATGTATCCCCATATTTTTTCATTTAAAACGCCCTCTTTCTTATTATAAAATTATCGAATTTTAATAGTTGCACCACTATACCAATAACCTCCACCAACTAAACAAGAATATAGTATTTATATATTATATTTACTAACAATCTTTTAATACTTCGTTTGAACGTTCAATATATTTAGCAGACATTATTATCCATTTAAACGGATGCTTTTTTCTAAGCGCTTTGCCTAGTAATTGAACAGCCATCAACATTCTTTTCTTGGTGTATTCACCCGGATTAGTTTGACATTGTTTTTCACAAACATCGAAGGCTTTTTTGGCTAGTTCAAGAGCATCGTCATAATTCTTATAAGTTAGCGAAACATCAATAGCCTTAAAGTAGCTTTGTGTTAACGTATCTCTTGTCATGAAATCATCACGACGTTCAACAAATTTTAATGATAATTCCAACATTTCTCTTAAATATTTCATTTGATCATCAAAATCACCTGCAAAGCTTCCCAATGTATCACATGCAGCGATGAAGTTTAGTAACATATCATCTGAATCAGTTTTCTCAAAAATTGTTTTAGAGATTTCATAAGCTTCACGAGCATATTTATTTGCTGCTTCATTATTTTTTAGATTTGCAGCATTAATAGCCATATCACCTAAAACGGTAGAGATATTTGATTTTACGGTAGATGATTGGGGAAAATATTTCTCCATCTCTTGATCTAGACTTAATGCTTCCTCATATTTGGCCTTGGCTTTTAAATACTGTCCCATCGCATCATATGATCGTCCCGTTTCTAGTAAAGCAATAGATACATGTGAAATAAGATTTTTCTTATCAAGTTGTTCATCATTGACTTCTCTAAATATTTTTTCAGCGAACTCATAATAGTCTTTAGCTAGTTTATAACTTCCAGTACGAAATTTGATTCTTCCAAGTTTTGTATAAATATCCCCTTTCGTGAATTTATAATAGACATCGCCTGTCTCTTTATAAAGTTCATCAGCTAAGTTTAATGCAACTTCCCCCCAGTAATCTGCTCTATCTTCATCAATTCTATGTTCACCATAGTGAATCAATAGGTCAGAGTATATTTCAAGAAGGAGTTTTTTATGTTTTGGGTTATTACGATCAAGCCTGTCCTTAGCGCTCCAAAGGTCATTTTCTTCTTCGTCAAGATTACCTCTATTGGTGGCAGCATCTATCGCTTTAATCATATCTATCTTTGATTGAATAAGTTTTAAATCATCTATTTCTTTTTCACTACTTACATGACACTTTTGAGCTAAAGAAACCAAATCCTCGATAACTTTCGCTTGTGTCTTATAATCATTTGAATACATTATGGCTCGACCAGCAAAGTCACGGCCGACAGAGAATAACTTTTCAAAATTCTTTATTGATGGTTCTTTTTCAAAACATTCTTTATAGTTATCAAAGAGTTTCTCTAACCACTTAATAGACTCTACTAAATCTTGTTTAGCCCCATCACCATTGCGATACATGATGGCTAGTTTCTCATATGCTTGAGGCAAATCTCCTTCTGCTGCTTTTTTTATTAGCTTAAGGGCTTTCTTTTCATCTCTTTCAACAGAAATGCCGCCAAGGTATGCAAGTCCTAAGAAGAAGGAATGTTCTGATGAATCGCTAGGTTGTTCCTTTATACATGATTTAAGAGCGTTTATAACTGTGTCGGTAATAAGTGTAGTATCATTCATTTCAATCAAAGAAGGTATGTGAGCATATTGTTCATTCATCTTATTTTTATCGGTTGATACCATTTCTATTGGAAGAATTGTTTTATTCAATTCTCTTGCCATTGGATATTCAATCTTTTGTACATAGTTTTCTTCGTTTACAAGATTTGGTGTCACTGAAAGCACGAAAAGATCACTATTCTCAAGGGCTTTTTTGATTGCTTGATTAAATTCTTCGCCAGGAACTAGATATTCATCATACCAGAATGCAAAAGCTTCACAGTTAGGATTTTCATGTATCAAATGCATTAATTTATTGGCGTATTCACGATCCTTTTTACGATAACTCAAGAAAATAAAGGCATCAAAAGCGTTTTTAATTTTATCGGTAATTTCTTCTTTTACAAGTGATTCAGTCAACATTGACTCAAGTTTTCTTTCGTAGCTAATAGCGGTTGGATCAATTATAGTTTTATCTAAGAATTGAATTGTACCAAATCGCTTTGTAAATTCATTAACTAAACCTGGCTCCATCATAATCGGTAGGATTGGAATATGTTTGTCTTTCGCATAAATAATATCTGTTGTCAGTGTTTCACAATTGGAAAACAAAAGGGTTGAAGTAACTGGCACTACTAAAAGGCGCATTCTTGATAACACCTTGAGATGATCATTTTCTACTGCATGTTTTGCATTTTGTTCAATAGTATCATCTTCATACCAAATAGCGCAGTTTATCACTTTTAATATTTCGTTTGATAATTCTTCAAAGTATTTTTCTTGATCAATTGGATGTGCTGAGAAAAAGACGTGTTGTTTTCCTTGTGGAGTTGATTGTCCTCTTGTCTTATAATGCATAAAACCCATAATTATCTCCTTTAAAGTCTTTTGTTAGTCTTCGTTATCGATATATTTTAATACATTCAAATCTTTTAATTTTTCATAATCACTTAATCTGTCAAAAGGTACAAGACAACCATGTTTTTTATTAATGGCGTCTCTTTTCTTAGTTAATTTCTCTAATTCACTATCATAACTATAACCTTCAATTATCATAAAACGGCACCAACGATTATGCTCTAACTCACATAAGATTGAATCGATATTACCATTTACTTTATTATCTTTTAAATATAATTTTCTTACTTTACTATAATCGGCACAAGCAATACATGATCTTTTAGAATAACCATCAATTTTATACCATTCTTCATTTAAATCATTAGCTTTAGGATTATATTCTTTTTGATAAAACATATTTATTTTCTTCGCTAATAGTTCTTTATCTTCTTCAAACATATTTTCAAATGAAAAGAAATTATCAAAAGAACCAAAAGAACTAACATTCATAGAATTAATATTATTCGTTACTGACATAAGAATTGCTAGATCATTATCATATAGATGGATATCATTAGCGTTATTATTTTTTCTAATTATTTCTTGACATACATAAGAATCTTTAGAATCACAAATTATTATTCTTTGGCATTTATTTAAACAATTCAATGATTTTTGATTTAATACATATTCTTCATGATAAATAATCTTATCATATGACAAAATGCGATCTGCGCTACCATTAATATCATAGTTAATTGATTCAAAATCGTTTATATTACCCCATAAATGATAATTAATTTGTTGCTTAGTACTATAGATATTATCTAGTATAGCTGTTTTAAAAATATCTTTACCAATATTATTTAAGCCTATTATTGCAATATCAAGATGTTTATTGTCATTGCAACTATCAAAATATTGGATTAATGAATGAGATGATAACCAATAGTCTTTAGCAATTAATTGACTAATATTTAATATCTTTACTTCATCTTGGTTCAAACTAGAGCTATCATACTCATTTAATACTAAAGTAACTTTCTTATTTAAAAATTTATCTTTATATTTTGCATAGAAGTTAATTCCTTCACTATCGTTTTGAAAGATAATTAAATTATATTCAGTGTTATTATAAAAATCATAATTATCTTTTATAACTACCACATAATAACCATCTTTATGTATCTTTTTAATAAAAGAACTGTCTTCATCATAATCGGTATATACAGCAATTATTTTTTTATATTTTCGGATTGTAAGTAATTTTTGATTTCTTCTTAATATGTAAGAGAAGAATTCTCCGCCAATAAAACTAGCTGTAGATAATATTGCTGTCATCCTTGCAATGTCAGAAAGAGTTTGAACTAAAACATTATCAGTTTCGATACTTTTATCAAAGTTTAAGAAAGCTCCCAAGGTATTATAGATAATCAACCAATAATTCGCGTTATTCAAATAATTTGAAATAAATGATGAAGTTATTGAAACTAATACCAATATTAAAATAAATCCGACAATTATTTTTTGTTGTTTCTTCTTGTTTTCAAAATATAAAGAATGAATATAGTTTTTATAAATATAGATGCAAAAAATGATAATACCAATATAAGTTATTAAAGATGCTAATAAACGGTAATCCATAAAAACCTCCTATTATGATTTAAGTCTATCACAAAGTTAAAAGATATTTCTATGATTAAAACAATAAATATAACAATTAAAAATATATAAAAATTGCAAAGGAGTATTGTGACCTAATTAAGGTGTAAGAAGCTACATTTGTGATTACGGTAGTTCGACAGTTGTAAAATCATAAATATTCCAAATGTCGCTTATGTAGCGCTTTTTTATGTCAAATTTTCTTTTTTTGTTGTACGGCATTATCATGTTCATCTATAGCTGCTACTACACATACTTTATGTCTGCGTGTTCCAGGTAATTGCTTAGAATAAATTTTCTTGCCTTTACCTCTATGGTTGCTATATCTAGGCATATTTTCTTGTTTTGTCCCTTTTAGGTTTATCTTTGTATAAGATGGATCAAGTTCAACTAAACCACTCCGTTTAGATTCTCTTTGAATTCTTGATACAGCCTTGTAGAGCTTGTGGCGCATGTTAAAACAAGTTATTTGAGTAAGGCCTGTTTCTACTGTCTGTTGTTGAAGTGTTAAGTTATTAAGTTCTCCTGCAATAAAAGAACTCCATATATCAAAGGAAGTCTTAGAATGAGTAAACATTGTATTTGTTGTAACCATAAATGCACTGTTACAATCCTTACAACGATATTTTTGTTTATGATGAGGATTAAGGCCATTCTTAACAAAGCGTACAGAACCGCAATGAGGACAACATTCGACATGCAAATTAACATTCTCGTAGTTTGTTGTCTCATGTTTTTCTTTATCTTTGTATAGTTTGTCGATGCTACATCTGATAAATGTAATTTCTACTGGGGATAAACGATCTAGGAATTCTTTTGTTATAAGCATATTCATTACCTCTTACAAGTAAAGAATAGCTAAAAGATGTAAAACTACTGTACATATTCATGTACATCAACTATTTCTTTGAAAAAAGCGTCTAATAAAAAAAGACACCTACATTCTTTCATATAGATGTCATTATCATAAGTAAGAAAAAACTACTTAAATATTCTCTTGTCATTTATATATTTTTCGTTCCAAGATCCTACCTCATCGAAGCATACAAAATGCCCTTCCATCTTTCCGTCAACAAAATTACCTTCACGAACAAAACCTTTATCATCAGTCCATTTTCCATGTCCATGTGGCTTTCCATCTCTTAGTTCTCCTGTATAGATGCCTTCTTTATATGAGATTGTTCCTATGCCATCTTTTGGTTGTTTTTTATCTTCTGTTACTTGAACTTTTGCTGTCTTTTGAAGAACTTCCTTTGTTCTATCAGATACAACTTTAATCACACTTGTGCTGTGGATACTATCCATTCCACCAACTCCATCACAATAATACACAAATGCTTTGCTACAAAGCTCTACGCCAACTTTGAGATTATTATCAACCCGAACCTGATATAAAATCTCTGCTGTCGCTCCTGGTCCATAGGTTCCTACCTTAAAGCCATTTTTATCTAATACATTCGGCATCAGTACTCCATCCGGATTACATATGTTATACAAATATGTTGTATTTGGAACTAGTGATAGACCTTCGGATAGTTTTACAATAAAAACCACTTGACCTACATCTGAACTTCCACGGTTTATAAAGCAAATCCTTAAGGTCAATGTATCTCCTGGAAGAGCTGTATCCTCTATTTTGTATAATCCATTATGCGTAACCTTTTGCTCTATCCATGTTCTTGGCTGTTGTGTATAGATATGATAAGTAACGCAACCTGAATATTTCATACCTGTGGGTACATTTCCAATCAACTTGTTAAATCCTAATAGGATGCCATTTGTACCGAAAAGAGCAATATCACTTAACAACTGTCCGTTAGCTTCTCCGAAGTTATAAATCTTTGCACTTGCCGTGACATATGTCAGTTTTATTGGATTTCGAGACATTGTTTTCAACTGAATTCCATCCCATACTTTTTTGACTAAATTATCGGAGGAAATAACCGCCTGAATGCCCCCTGAAACATCCGAAGATATTCTGTCTGACATTCGTACATACATACGAGTATTTGTAGCCATACCAATGCCAAGTTGGTTCATTGCTGGATCTCCACTGATGGAATAATTTATCTGAATTTCATATTTTTTCCCTGGTTCAATTATTGCATCGTGGTACTACGTCAAGAAAAAGGACTCATAAAATAGATAAATTTTAAATTCTAATGTTTTGAATAATAATTATTCTCATATTGATTTGGTGATTCATAACCGCAATGGCTATGGATTCGTATCGT
>NZ_VUMR01000039.1 GCF_009696075.1 Holdemanella porci
TGCACAAGAATCTACAATATCCAGGACAGTCATGTTCAATATCTCATTCTATTTTTAATGTGATTGGTTCCTTATCAAATCAAATTCGAGATGTTTTACCTGTCCTATAAATATACTAGCATCACTACAAATATCAATTGAGAAGAAGTCGACATCTCAAGAATCAAATTTACAACTCTAAAATCCAGGCCATCATCCAAGTTATCAACGATTAAAATTCTTTGTGGTTCAATATGTTTTAAAAGAAATATTAACTTTTCAGCACCCGATGAACCATTCCATTGAGTTGTACTTATAATATCCATCGTGTGCGCAAAACTCACAAAGACATCTTTTATATTTTTCATGTACTCCGTATTCATTACATGAAAAAGAACATTATCAGATACCATATAAAACATGAACTTTTTAGTCTCTTCATCTTTACAATCAAATATTTGATTTAATAAATCTCTTTTATATAGAATAATATCTTTACTTGTTAAAGACTCATATATAAATTGATTTAGCTTTGTATCATACTTTATATCATACGAATATTTCATATCCCGATATAGAAATGTAATGCCTAACTCACATATTGAATTATTTGAAAATAAATTTGACGTAAGTTTAACCTTCTTATTCAACAATATATCTTTCATTGCCTGAATGCATTTGATCAAACATGATTTACCCACATTATTCGGTCCATATATAGCCGTAGTCTTATTGAATGATCCAAAGAAAACACAATTTGATTTTGAAATACAAAACAATTCTTTGCTCTTAATTCTAGAATCATATTTTTCTCCTTTTTCTTTTCATTAAATCACCTTAATAGACACTATGAATGTCTAAAACGCAAAAATGAACAAGGTTAATCCTTGTTCATCATTAAGTTTAGACAGAAGTATTCAAAACCATCATCCTTATCTATCTTACCCATTTTCATTTGTTGATCAAAATCCGCTAGTAAAGATAGATTGTAAAGTAAGGCTTCACTTGAAAAGCGCATAGCCTTTTGCATATTTAATTTCACGCGGTACGGATTGGCCTTTAACTCTTGGGCAATGGTTGCTTGTGCCTTTCCTTCATCCATTAATACGCGTACTTGGAATAGAAAACGAATTTGACTTGCCAAAAGCGCAACGATAGCTACTGGCTGCATATTCAGTTTTCTAAAGTTACGGTAGTAGGCTAATAATAAAATCCCATTTTGACTAAAGAAGGCATCAACCATTTTAAAGATGTCATTCATAGGTTCTACGACAAGTAAATTTTGTACATCTTCAAGCGTTGGATGTTTTGAATAGATGGAAATCTTTTCAATTTCATTCTGAATGCACATGGGATCGAGTCCCATTCTGGAAGTCATCCAATCTAACGTTTTAAAATCGACCTTGACTCCATATTCCTTCAGTTTATCTTGCACATAAAACTTTTGTGACTTTTCATCGAGTGCTAAACAAGAATACAATGTTGCACACCCACTGATTTCTTTGACCTTTTTCTTTCTTGTATCCAGTTTATCACTTGGACAAACAAGCACAAGAATCATGTCTGTATCTTTTCTTACTAGAAAAGGGTCCACTTCATAGTTTGTCGTATTCTTACTTGAAAGAAACGTACAGTTATTGACAATAATCATCTTGTCATCATCAAAGATCGAATAGGCATCTAAATCTTCTAGAACATTGGATATTTCATCCGCTTGGGCATCATAAATATTTACGTTTTCTTGAATATGATGTCTTTTTTTAATGGCCTCTAGCTTCATAGAAACCATGCTTTTGTCTTTTCCGTATAAAATATAAATCATGTCCATATTATACCAAACATTCCATCGTTTGTGACAACAAATGAAAAGTGAAATAAAGAATACATGGCTATACTTCCACAATCACTCGTACATAGTGTATTTATGTGTAAAGTTTCTAATGTCTTGAGTGTTTCAACACTTGGATGACCATACTTATTCTTATAGCCACAACTAATCAAAGCGACCTTACAATCTAAAGAGTCAAGAAAATCTGGGTCTGAACTCGTATTCGATCCATGATGTCCTACTTTTATGACATCGGCTTTTAAATCGTATGTAGCCATCAATTGTTTTTCAATTTGTTTACTCGCATCCCCCATAAAAAGATAAGTTAAATGATCATACGTAAAATAACTAATAAGACTTGAATCATTGGTATCCTTAGATTCTCTTTCACTTAACAACAAATAAAATGGATAATCGACATGAACCGATTGATTTGAATCTTCTATAACTTCTTTGATTTCAATTTTTTCTTTTAAACTGTCATATCCCCCATTATGATCAAAGTCATCATGTGTAAGTATCAATGTATCAATCGCATGAATGTTCTTGTTTTCTAGAAAGGGCATAATAATTCTTTCGACATTATCACGATATAGGTTTTGCCCACAATCAATCATCACTACACTTTTATGGAAGGGTTCTACAATGATGCTGCAGTCAGCTTGACCTATATTTAATGTATAGACTTGAAAGAAAGGATTACAATAGATTTCTAGAAATGGAACGATACATATCCATAGATATTTCCATTGAAAGTGTTTTAAGCATTGTATATAGAAGATTATAAATAGAACTATAAATAGGATTCTAGGTGCATAATGAATGGTAAGGTCTGGTAATTTTAGATTTATTAAATCCTGCACTATAAATCCAAATAAAAAGATCAAACCATACAGTTTTCTAAATATGTTAAAGAAAAACAATGAAATAAGATTCACTTTCTTAAAGTAAATAAACATCAATCCAAGCAAGACCATCTTTTTTACGATCCATTTGTGTTCTGTACAAAAATACGATACGAGTTGTAATAAGAGTGGACATACAAAAGATATGGATAGTACTTGATTTGGATAGATCATGCCAAAACAAAGGATTGTAAATGCGATTTGATTAGGCTTGGATGTGAATAATAGAGTACTCAACTGATACAAAATAAATCGTGTGAGTGAAAGTGTAAATACAAAGAAATGACCAAATAGAACACTGAAGACCAGAAGGATTCTTCGAATACGAGTCTCATCCCACTTTCGCTTTAACACATGTAAAACAATGTAGTATGCACTCATATAGCCATATCCAAGCATCGTATAGATTTCATCTATACTTTCATCGTGTATGCCATAGTATAAGGATAAGACAATGGAAGAATTGGGTTTCGACTTTAGATAGTTGTAGAGTCTAGACTTGAATGATGTTGATTTGTGGATGATTTCTACAGAATTTGTCTTAAACCTGATGTTCTTATTTTCATTGTATCGAGTAAAACTAAACAGCGTAAAATTATCATCTGTATGAATAGGCTCTATGTTTTTGACTTTAACTTCATCTTGAAAACTTAAATCTAAATCTGTTTGAATAAGAATTTTAGAACCTCTATTTTTACCTATATAGTACCCTTTCTTTATTTCTGTAATTTTATATGTATCCTGTTGTTGAACTTCTTTTGGATATACAAGGATACAGCTTAATAGGCTAAATAAAATAAATAGAACCCAAATTCTTTTATCTTTAAACCGATAGTCTAGATAGACAAGAAAGAAAAGTGTAAAACAGAGTATACAAAGTATTTCTTTTAAAATTAGACAGGCCAAAAAGCCAAGTGAAAGTATCAACATCATAGGCAGATCTTATCCTTGATCTTATTGAACATGGCTGGACCAATGCCTTTGACATTTTGGATTTGTTCTAAAGATTGAAATGTGTTACTTTTGCGATACTCCATGATTCTTTGGGCAATGGCCGGACCAATACCTGGAAGTGTTTGTAGTTCTTCAAGTGTGGCACTATTAATAGAAATGAGTTTGACTTCTTGTTTTTCTGGAATCACCACCACATCTTTATCTTGTAGGATATAGTTAAAACTGATTCTAGATGTATCACTGTTTTCTAATAAGCCTCCGCTCATTTGAATTAAACTTGAAATGGAGCTGTTTCGCTTTAAAGTATAAACACCCGGATTTTGAATGGCCCCCTTGATTTCCACTTGCATCAAAGTGGGCTTGGCTTCTTGTAAGGTTATAGGTGTATACCGGTTAAAGCAAGTAAAGGTAAAGAAAATAAAGAGACAAAAAAAGAGAAGAGTTCGTTTCATAAATATCACCCTTCTCTTATACGTAATTTTTTGATGTTTTTCTATTTAACTTCAAGAATTTTTACATCATATGGTTCTTCAACACGTCTTACAGTACATACATCTCCAGCTTTGTGGTCCATGATGACTTCTGCAAGTGGTGTTGTGTTTGAAAGCTTACCATTGAATGGATCCGCTTCAATTGTACCAACGATATTGAATGTTACTTCTTGGTTGTCTGATAAATCTAAAATTTTAACAGTGGATCCCAATTTTACAACATTCTTTGTCTTTTTATCTTCCGCATTATCGGCTTCACTAATGATTTCAGCATTTTTGATCATTGCCTCTAATTCACGAATACGACCTTCGACTTGGGCCTGGTGTTCTCTGGCTGCATCGTAGTCGGCGTTTTCAGACAAGTCACCTTGTGCACGAGCTTCCTGCAACTCAACGATAACTTCCTGACGAACTTTATGAACTAGGTTTTCAT
This sequence comes from Holdemanella porci, assembly GCF_009696075.1. Lineage (GTDB taxonomy): Bacteria > Bacillota_I > Bacilli_A > Erysipelotrichales > Erysipelotrichaceae > Holdemanella > Holdemanella porci. The sequence goes on from NZ_VUMR01000039.1 coordinate 4,591, forward strand.
GTTCATTGATTAAATCATTATAACCTTCTTGGGTAACGTAAAATTTTTCATTTGCCATGTGGTATCACTCCTTGTATTTAGCACAAAAAATTATAACATAATCCTTAAATTATGCAAAACATTGTTACAGATTTAAGCCTAATTTTTCGCATTCTTCTAAATGTTCTTCGTACGTTTTTGTGTAATGCACTTTACCATCCACTTTGTTGTATATATCGGCCGCAAAGAATAGATAATCTGTTTTTTCTGGATTCAATACGGCATTAATTGCTTCATCCCCTGGATTTAGAATTGGTCCAATTGGTAAGCCTTCATGTAAGTACGTATTGTATGGTGAATCTACTTCTGGATTGGTTTCACAATCTTTTGGATCGTTGAAATCATCATATAATGCATAACATACCGTTACACTCGATTGTAGTTTCATACCTTGATCTAAACGATTGTAGAAAATACCGGCAATTTTAGCCATATCGCCAGGTTTGCTTGCTTCAAATTGAACGACACTTGCCAAGCTAATGATTTGATGGATGGATAAGTCACTTTTATCAAATGCCTTTTTATTCTCTTTATACATCACATCAAAACGATCTAACAGAACACGTGTAATATCATCAAGAGAGTCATCTTTTTCCAAGAAATATGTGTCAGGAAATAAATACCCTTCTAATTTCACTTTATAGTTGGAATTATTTAAATCATCTACATTTAAGAAAGAATAATCCTTTGTGAGCGTTTGAATATAAGAAATATCATTCCATTGATTTAAAATTTCTTCTGAAGAATACTTTCCATCATATAAATTTGATATTTCAGCCGCAATCTCCTTAGCCCATTTGCCTTCCGGTATTTTTAAGACAAGAGCATCTTTCTTTAGTTTTGTACTATCTTGAATGGTAGACAAAATATCTTTTACGCTCATGCCATTATCCAATTCAAACGTACCTGCCACAAAGTTTGTGTTGTGACTTACCTTGGCATAAAGCTTGGCAACACTCGCATTTGAGATCAGATTCTCTTTTTTCAAGTTCTCTAAAATCGAATCAAATGATTCATTGTTTTCAATGGTAAACACTACTTCCTTATCCCCATTGCCCGTACTTGATAATCCTGTCTTTACGACAAAAATCGAACCAAGACCAGCGATAATTAAAATGAATACAACGACTAATAGGACAACTCTTACAGAATTGACTTTTCGCCTAGTCGGCATTTTCCTCGTCCTCAACAAACGTGTTGATTACTTCTTCTACCATTTCCCATTCGGCTTCGCTTTCTATCGGAATCAACTGCCCTTTGTCGTCATAGCGAGATGCGAATACTTCGCCCTCATCATTGTCTGGGTCTTGGAAAACCACATATTGGCAGCCCGTTTCATCACTGTCAAAAGTGAATAAGATGGTCATCTTTTTTTCATTTCCATCTCCATCATATACATATAAACTATTTGAATCTAACATAAATATACTTTTCCTTTCAAAAATAAAGGAGGATCTAGAATCCCCCGTTTTGTCTGTCCAAAAAACTCTGTAAAATTTGAACGGCAGCCATCTGATCAATTACTTTTTTACGTTTCTTTCTAGAAACATCCCCCTGTAGTAAGATTTTTTCGGCCGCAACCGTTGTAAGTCGCTCATCCCATAGATGAACTGTAATACCCGAAGACTCTAATTTCTTGGCAAATTCACAAGATATTTCACCACGAATTCCGATATCTCCATTCATGTGCTTTGGCAAGCCTAAAACTACTTCTTTGACTTTATTTTCTTTTAATAGCTTTAAAACTTCTTCTAAACAAGCATCATAATCATCCGATTCAAAACGCACAGTCGTTAAAGCTCGACATGTAATATGAAGCGCATCACAAATCGATACACCACATGTTTTTGAACCAAGATCTAAACCAATGATACGATCCATTATTTCTCTAAATACGCACGTACAAGTTCTTCAATGATTTCATAACGTTCAATCTTTTGGATCAAGTTACGAGCATTCTTGTGAGAAGAAATATACGCAGGGTCGTTACTAATCAAATAACCAGCAATCTGATTTTCTGAATTATAACCACGTTCTTCCAAAGCATCACTTACTTCACGTAGAATCATCTTGATATTTTCACGACGAATCTCTTCCGTAGTAAATGTCATTGTTTCGGTAATGTCTTTCATAATTTCACACTCCTTAACACGTTTTTATTATATATGAATCCAATTCAAAAAGAAAGCGATTTAATATAAAAATGGGGTGTTATACACCCCAGATACAATACATACAATCGCTTTTTTGTTGAATATCCTCTAAGATAAAGATCCATTTGGCACAAGATGTAAGATTTTGTTGCCGATTCTTTACTTCAATAATAGTCTGAATGGACATCTGTAGTAGTCTTCTTTCAAAATCTTCGTACGATTTATTTTGTACGTCTAATCCAAACTTTTCATACATCAATGAAAATTCATTATCTTTTACTACATTCAAATCCACTATGATCTTACGCATAGCTTAAGCCTCTTCAAATTGTGCATTATATAACTTCGTATAGAAGCCATTACGCTTCATCAATTCATCGTGGCTTCCTACTTCTACAATGTCACCATGATCCATAACGATAATATTATCCGCATCACGAATTGTAGATAGGCGGTGCGCAATCACAAAGCTTGTACGACCCTTCATTAACTCATCCATTCCCTTTTGAATCAAGACTTCTGTACGTGTATCCACACTGCTTGTCGCCTCATCTAAAATCAAGATTTTAGGATCTGCCAAGAAGGCACGGGCAATCGTTAACAATTGTCGTTGTCCTTGACTAATATTACTAGAAGCTTCATTTAATACCGTATCATAGCCATGATCTAATGTACGAATAAAATGATCGACATGCGCAGCTTTGGCAGCTTTCATGACCTCTTCATCGGTTGCGTTGGGTCTTCCAAATCGTAAGTTTTCTAAAATGCTTCCCTCAAACAGCCAAGCATCCTGTAATACCATACCGACCATATTACGTAAATCACTTCTTGTGTAGTCTGTAATATTATGGCCATCAATATAAATAGCGCCTGCATTTAAATCATAGAAACGCATCAATAATTTGACAATCGTTGTTTTACCTGCACCTGTAGGACCTACAATAGCGGTTGTTTGCCCTGGCTTGATATACATCGAAAAATCGTTGATGACAATCTTATTTGGATCATATCCAAAACATACATTCTCAAAAGTTACTTGGCCTTGCACATCTGAGAATACAACTGGATTTTGTACTTCAGCAACTTCTTCTTCACTCGCCAAGAATTCAAAGACACGCTCTGCAGCAGCTGCCGTACTCTGTAACATATTCATAGATTGTGAGATTTGTGAGATTGGTTGCGTAAAGTTACGTGTATACGTAATAAATGATTGAATATCACCCACCGCAATTTCACCATGAATCGTTAAATAACCGCCTAAAATACATACGCCAACATAGCCAATATTACCAATCAAGTTTGTCAATGGCATCATTAAGCCGGACAAGAACTGGGATTTCCATGCACTTGTATACAATTGATTATTATAGTCTTTAAACGATTTTAAAGAATCTTCTTCCCCATTAAAAGCTTTCACAATCGTATGTGCTGCATACATCTCTTCAATATGTCCATTGACTAAGCCTAATGATTTTTGTTGCGCTTTAAAGTAGCGTTGACTCTTTTTCACTACAACCATCACTAGAATCATACTTAATGGAATCACTACAAGAGCCATTAATGTCATTTTCCAAGATATACTTAACATCATCACTAGAAAGCCAATAATTTGTACTATGCTTGATACCATCGTGGATAAAGATTGGTTTAAAGATTGAACTAGAGTATCTACATCATTAGTAAAGCGAGATAAAATGTCTCCATGACTGTTTTTATCAAAGTAAGATAGTGGAAGCTTATCAATCTTTTGATTCATTTCCTTACGAAGCTGATAGCCCATTTTATTGGAAACACCACTCATCAACCAGCCTTGAAGATACGAGAAGGCCGTACTCATGGCATAGATAGCTAATAATAAGGTACACGTCTTTTTGATCGCATCAAAATCAATGCCACCCTTGCCTTGTACTTTATTCATAAAGCCTTCGGCTATTTCTGTAGTAATATTTCCTTGAATCTTAGGTCCAATGACCATAATACATACGGAGACAACGGCACAAATAATTCCAATTAGAAAAGTAAATTTAAAAGGTTTGATATAATTGAACAACTTTTTCATTGTACCTTTGAAGTCTTTTGCCTTTTCGCCGCCACCACGCATACCATGGCCCATGGGACCTCTTGGACGATTGTTTTGTTTCTGATTAGACATTGGCAAGTTCCTCCTTTGTCAACTGGCTCGATGCGATTTGTTGATACACATCACAAGATTCCATCAATTCAGCATGTGTTCCTTTTCCAACCATTTTCCCTTCATCGAGTACAATGATTTGATCGGCATGTAAAATACTTGAAATACGTTGGGCGACAAGAAGTACCGTACTCTTCGTTTCTTTACAAGAAGCAGCTAAAGCTTCACGAAGTTTGGCATCCGTTTTAAAGTCTAATGCGCTAAAGCTATCATCAAAAATATAGATTTCTGGCTTACGCACAATGGCACGCGCAATCGATAGTCTTTGTCTTTGTCCTCCCGATACGTTTGTACCACCCTGACTGATTTCAGAGTGGATGCCTTCTGGTTTTTTAGAAACAAACTCCGTACTTTGAGAAATCGATAAAGCAGACTCGATGTCTTTTTCATTGGCATCTTTCTTTGAATATAATAAGTTGGATTCGATATCTCCCGATAGTAACATACCTTTTTGTGGAACATAGCCAATGCGACTTCTTAAATCCGCTTGTTTGACATCTCGAATATCAACACCATCCACACAAATAGATCCACTTGTTACATCATAGAATCTTGGTACTAAGTTGATCAATGTCGACTTACCAGATCCTGTACTTCCAATAAAGGCAGTCGTTTCTCCTGGTTTTGTTTCAAAACTAATATGGCTTAAAACGTCTTCATCAGCACCTGGATATCTAAAAGATACGTTTTTAAAGGATACAACACCTCGCATATTGGATGAGAAATCACGAGTTTTTTCTTTATCTTTAACTGTAATATTACTGCTTAATACTTCATGAATACGCAAAGCACTGACATTGGCACGAGGAAGCATAATCGCAACCATGGTAATCATTAAGAAAGCCATAATGACTTGCATCGCATACTGCATAAAGGCCATGATACTACCAACTTGAATGATGCCGGCATCCACTTGTTTGGATCCAAACCATAGAATCATAAGTGTGGTACCGTTCATTAAAAACATCATAATTGGCATCATAAATGCCATAGCACGTGTTGTAAATAAGGAAATAGAAGTAATGTCTTTATTCGCTTGATCAAATTTAGCTTCTTCAATCTTTTCATTATTAAAGGCACGAATCACTAACATTCCATCTAATAATTCTCGTACAACGCTATTCATCTTATCGATCATTTTCTGCATGATCTTAAATTTTGGCATAACAATCATAAAAATCGCCAATACAACGCTTAAAATAATCACGACACATAAAGCTAGAATCCAAGTCATATTCGCTCCAGATTCAATAACGTGTAGTATGGCTCCAACACCAATAATAGGTGCATACATGACAATTCTTAAAAACATTGCCACCGTCATCTGTAGTTGTTGAATATCATTTGTGGTACGTGTAATTAAACTGGATGTACTAAATGTATTTAGGTTTTCATTGGAAAAATGGGTCACTTTTTCAAATACGGCTTCACGCAAATCTTTAGAGAAGCCTGCCGCAATACGACTTGCCAAAAATCCGACTAGAATGGCACATACAGCACTGCCTAGGGCATAGCCTAACATCTTAAGTCCTGAATAGATAATATAGTCTTGTTGGATTTTTTCCATATCCATACCTAGATCACTATATTCCTTCTTTAAAAATTGTGAGCTCATGCTTGTTACTGTCGAATCGCCGAGTTTAGAAATCTCGGATTTTGCAGCTTTTCTATATGTATCCACACCATTCATCATCAGTAGTTGAGGGATTTGAACATTCTCTTCCTTAGCCGATTTACTAACCTCTACCATTGTCATTTGAAGCAAGGTTAAACTGGAAGAAAGCTTCTCTTCCTTTTCTTCACTAATATCTTTTAATAGATACACATTCTCTGTTTTCAAAGCAGGGATTTTTGTTTTTTCTTCCTTAGTTGCCTTGCTTGGTGTAACTAGCTTATAAGAAGATGTCATTAAATCCTTTTCAGAATCATTAGCGAACATTACATACGAATTCAATGTCTTCTCACCGATCTGTTCATAGACACCACTTTCAATACCCCCATTTTGAATACCTGTGTTGACAATATTTTGCATATAATCTGGCATTGTCAGTTCGCATGTGGCTTGTCCAAACAATAAACCAAGGGCAAGGACAATGGATAGCCAATATGGCTTTAAATATTTCATTATTTTTGTCATTCTTTATTTTCCTCCATATAATGAACTGTCTTTTTTAAAATATCTCTTAAATGCGCACAGTCAGATGTCCCAAGATAATCTAAATATGAATAAACATTAGCCGTATGGGAGTCCATACGCTTTTGAAATATGTCGATTGCCTCTGGAACAATTTGAATATAGACTGTTCTACGATCCGTATTCGAATGCATCCTTTGAAGCAGACCCTTCTTTTCAAATCCAGCAATCATCTGCGATACAGCTGCTGGAGATACACCGAGAATATTTGCCAGTTCACTCATTGTGATCTGATGATTTTCTGCTTTATAAATCGTTTTAAACAACATCACATCTTTGATTCTAGGCCCATCTTTACAATGACGGTTATTTCGAACAAAGTTCGTGATTTTATATGTTAGATCAAACAATAAATCTAGTACTTCATCTTGAACTTCCATAAGAACCTCCAATTTATTTAAGTAGCTTAACTATATACCTGCTTAACTATTTAGTCAATAAAAAAAGATATGCATAAAACATATCTTTCAAAGAACTTGAATTCACTTTTTTTCGCAGACCCAATTATTTTAAAAGAGATTTCAAAGAACTTCTAGTATTGATTATACTACATGAAGACAATAAAGATTCAGAAATCACTAAACTTATTTATTTGGCTTCTCTCTTTAATTTTCTCAATATTTCGCCAGCAAACTCTGTGCCTCCTCGATTGATTGAGATTTTAACTTCTCCATCCACTGTATTCAGTATTAAAGTTCCTGCTGTTAATGTTGTTTTGTAGAACACGTTTGTGATCTGACTCCAATTCCACTCTTTAAACTTATATCCAAACATGTTTTTAGAACATTTTATTAACCTTTTTTTAGTCGCTACACAGCATTTTCCATTTACAGTAATGAACGGAAGATTTAGTCTTTCATCTGAATCCAACATTGCGATAATCTGTTCAAAGCATTTGACTGCATTTTCTTCAGAAATGCCACCAATCAACTCATTGTTGATTGAGTATTCCATGGTGGCGGAGCCACCCAATCCATGAAAATAGAGCCACCGAATCCATTTGGACAGAGCCATGCAATCCATTGCTCAGAGCCACTAAATCCACGAAGAGAGCCACTTCAATTTATGAAATCACTCTCTTTTTTTATTTGATTTTTGAATAATCCTCTCGAAGTGATCTGCATTTTAAAAGAATTGAATAAGATGAGGTTCTAATACGATCTAGAATGGTGTAAGCGAGTGGTCCATCGCTTAATTTACCTAGCCATCCTTCAGGGGCCCATTGACTGCAGTAAATGGTTGATTTTTTATCTGTTCTTGATTGTATCACTTCGAGCAAATCATATCGTTCACATTCACTGATGGGTGTTAATAAAAGGCTTAACAGATACATTGGTGACTTGTTGATATAATTGACATTAATGGTGTCAATTTATGCTTTATTGTATGGGTGTAAACGAAAGAGAGAATACACTTATGACACATTTAAACCAGGATACAATTGCTGCTTTACAATCTTTTCAAATCGAAAAGATTGATCGTGAAACCACAGACTTTTTAGATACAAACAGTAAAATAGATACTTATCATTTTGAATACTGTCCTAAATGCGGATGTTATCATCCTCGTTTAATTAAGAGCGGTTTTGCCAACTCTGGTAAACAAATGCTTCGTTGTAAAGAATGCGGAAAACGTTTTGTTATTGACCGCGGTCAGCTTACTTTTTATTCTCATCAAGACCAATCCAAATGGAATGAACTTATTTTGGATACACTGAATGGTGTATCTCTTAAAGAAACGGCTGCTAAAATCAATGTAAATGAACGCAATGTCTTTAATATGCGCCATAAACTATTGGTTAGTCTAGGAACTGAGGAACATCTCATACACAGTAGGTAATGAAGTTGAAATGGATGAAAAGTATACTCCATACAATCAACTAAGATTGATGGAGTAGAGCCAAAACATCGTGGAACACCTGCTACAAAAAGAGGATTATCGAATCAACAAGTTTGTATCATCACTGCAAAGAGATTCGGACATACAATTGCCAGAACATTAAATTATGGCAAGTCATCATCAATAGATGTATTAAGATTTGGTGAATGTCTAGAATCAAAGTCTTTTGTAATGCTAGATGGTTCTAACAGTTACAACGAACTTTTAGAAAGTAAGAACTGCACAAAGAAAGTGTTAATCAGTCATGAGTCTTATGATAAGTTTAATCATTTAAATACAGTGAACAACTTTCACAAATTGATTGAAGAAAAGTTGCAAAAATACAAAGGAGTAGCATCAAAATATATAAATCGATACAACGCTCTTTTTGTCATGTAAAGAGAAACTCAGGGAATGGATAACACAGAAAAACTACAGTACGTATTGCTTAGATTGAAAAATATTTATAAGATCACTCGTTTAAAGGATTTGAAGAACGAATGGTTATTCGTGTAAGTGATAAAAAGCAGAATTATAACAATGTCACCAAATTGCTAGTTAAGCCAATATAAATTTGTTTAATATTAAATGACCTTTATTTTATAAGAAATCGTTTGATTCACGATATAATTTCATACAAGATGATTCATTATGAATATGAATCAAGCAAATCAATTCTTTATTTCCTATTATCAAAGTAAAGAATTTAATGTATATAGAATATTCTTTCTTTTTATGTTTTCAATATATTCGCTATTAGTAGTATAATGAAACAAAATTTATACCTTGGAGGACAAAACATGCTGTCAATCAATCAGCTTATTAAATATTTAAGAAATCACCATCATATAACTGTCAAGAGTAACCAAGCTCAGTCCTTACGAAATATTGGCTACTATCATGGATACAAGGGATACCGTTTCATTCGTACTCCAAACCAGCGCATTCCTTTTTCGTCTCTTGATGAAGTCATTGCTTTAAATAAATTTGATATGCAGTTAAAAACCATAATTTATCCAAAAGTAATGTTTATCGAAAACGCACTTAAAAGCTATGTGATAGAAGCTATTCTTCATGACTGTCGTTCCGAAAACCTAGATACCATATTTAACAAATCTATTACTGACTATAAATCATATACGCCTGGAAGCCAGCAATACCACAAACAGTATGCAAAACGGATGACTCTTAAGGGGAAAATCAACAATGCCCTTTTACGTGATTATTCAAACAAAAAACAAACTGTCAATCACTTCTTTAATGCAGACCAACCAATTCCCATCTGGGCCATTTTCGAATCTTTGACCCTTGGAGAGTTCGGAACTTTTTTCGCCTGCTCAAATTCAAATGTCAAGTTGATAACTTCAAGTATACTTCATTTACCAAGTAATCTTGACGCAGACGGAAAAATCACTGAATACATCATTTATACTATTAAAGATCTTCGTAATGCCGTTGCTCATAACAACACCATTTTTGATACTCGTTTTCAAACAAGCACTATAAATAATCGACTTGTTTTTCTTCTCGAAAAAGAGGTTGGAATCACCGGTTTAGATTTCAAGTATATTTATGCTTACATTGTTTTAATTACTTATGTCCTACGCAAAATGGGAGAGACTAAAACATCCTGCAAACACTTTATAACGGAATTCATCGACTGCACCGATTCGTTAAGAAAACAAATTTCCCCAAACATTTGCAATCAAATTCTAGGGACTCAGCAGCGAGCACACCTGCGGCAGTTACAAAATTTTATTAGTCAATCTTAAAACCTCTTGCATAATGTTATTAGGTGTAGTATATTATTGCTATGAATTGCGGTGGTCGTCTTCGGACAACACCTAGAAGGAACCTGATGCGTCGGGTTCTTTTTCTTTTTTCAAAAAATGTAGACATCTATTTGAAATTCTCAATTCAAGAGAAGAAAGAAAATCGACAGTGTTGGTTTCTTAAATCCCAGTAAAAGAATAGTACGATTTATTTAAGGATTATACATACGTTGACGCGTGTTTAGATCGAGTTATATGTGAAGCATATCGTCTAGAATTTAAAGATGAATCAATAAGAAATTAAATCAAAAAATTGATGCACCGGTTGACCGCTATAGATACACCGATGGTGCGCTACACACGTACCATTTTCCGTCATACGCAAAATCTGAAATGAATCTTGTGACTACATCAATATTTCGTTTATTAATATAATGAAAACAGAAATTCTCAAACATCAGTTCAAGAATTCGTTTTAAATCTCGCACAAAAAAAACACCTCCAATTCGCAAAATCTATAGAACTTAATATTTTACAAATACATCTTACAACTGAAGGTGTATAAACGGCTCTGATTAATGGATTGTGTGGTTCTAAATGATGGAATGAGTGGCTCTCAGTGCTGGACGGTGTGGCTCTGAATGCGTGGAATACTCAATTTGACACAAAGCTAAATTTATGTAAACTTTAATTAAAAAATTCAATTGTTTACATCTAACGACATTTTTTCACGCCAATAAAGAACTGTTAAAAAAAACGCCTAGAGTTTGTCTCTGGGCGTTTGATTTGTTCTATCCTAATTTCTTAAGGATGTTATCTAATTGTGTTTTCGTCATTTCTAGCTTTTCTGTGTAAGATGCTAGTTTTTCTTTTTCTGCATTGACTTTTGCTTCTGGTGCTTTATTAACAAAGCCAGGATTTTTCAACATGCCTGAACAACGTTTAATTTCGTTTTCTAAGCGTGCAATTTCTTTTTCTAGTTTTCCTTTTTCTTCTTCTAAGTCAATTAAGGCATCCATTGCAACTGTTAATACGGCTTTTTCGATTGTACGAGAAAGTACATCTTCTGTATTAAGGTCTTCTTTAACTGTAGCGTGTGCCATACGCGCTAGGATGGCAGTTGATTCGGTATTTAGTGCTACATAGCCGTTGTCATTGTGTAGTGAGATTGTTAGGTCTTCACTTGGTTTCATTGAATATTCGACTTTGATTTCACGTACGGTTTGAATCGCACTGATGACTAATGCCATTTCGTCTTTTTCTTTATCTGTATATTCGAATTCAACTTTTTCTGGCCATGTTTCTACGTTTAAGCTTTCTTTTTCGTGTGGCAAGTTCAAATAGATTTCTTCTGTCACAAATGGCATGAATGGAGATAATACTTTTAGAATTCCCATCATGACGGTGTATAGTACAGCTTTTGTATTGGCTACTAGGCTTTCGTCTTCTGAATATAATGTAGCTTTTGATAGTTCAATATACCAGCTACAGAAGTCGTCCCATACAAAGCTATATAGTTCGTTTCCTACGATGGCTAATTCATATTTATCCATGTTTGTTGAAACGTGGTCTAATACTTCGTTAAAGCGTGCTAGGATCCATTTGTCTACGCTATTGGCTTTTGTCATGTCTAGTTCTGGTTTTGTGTCACCAATTTGCATTTGAACATAACGAGCTGCATTCCAAATCTTGTTAATGAAGTTCCAGCTTGCGTCCATCTTTGTTTCGTCAAAACGTAAATCTTGTCCTGGTGTTGAGTTTGTTGTTAAGAAGAAGCGTAGTGCATCAGCACCTTTTTCTTGAATCACATCCATTGGATCAATACCATTTCCTAAGGATTTAGACATTTTACGTCCTTGTGTATCACGTACAAGTCCGTGGATCAATACATCTTTGAATGGACGGTTCTTCATGCAGTAGCGGGTTTGGAAGGCCATACGTGCTACCCAGAAGAAGATAATGTCATATCCTGTGACTAATACATCATTTGGGAAGTATCTTTCAAGATCGGCTGTGTTTTCTGGCCAGCCAAGTGTTGAGAATGGCCATAATGCACTTGAGAACCATGTGTCTAATACGTCTTCATCTTGTGTCCAGTTTTCAATGTCTTTTGGATCTTCCATTCCTACATAGATTTCACCTGTTTCTTTGTTTGTCCATGCTGGAATTCTGTGTCCCCACCATAACTGACGTGAAATACACCAGTCTTCAATGTTTTCTAACCATTGTTCAAATGTTTTATTGAAACGTGGTGGTACGAAGTTAATTCTTTGATCTTCGATTTCTTGGTTCTTTAATACTTCTTCAGCCAATGGCTTCATCTTTACGAACCATTGTTTACTTAAGTATGGCTCTACAATTACGCCTGTTCTTTCGGAGTGTCCTACTTGATGTAAGTGTTCTTCAATATGATCTACAACACCAGCTTCTTTAAAGTCGTTAACTAAGGCTTCACGACATTCAAAACGATCCATACCCGCATATTTACCACACATATCATTCATGGTTCCATCGGGATTCATACAGATTGGCATTGGTAAGTTGTATTTTTTAGCTAATGCAAAGTCATTAGGGTCATGGGCAGGTGTACATTTCATTACGGCTGTACCGAAACTCATGTCAATATAGTCGTCTGCCATGATTGGAAGTTTGTCTCCGTTGGCAGGGTTAATGGCGTGCATTCCAACAATGTCTTTATATCTTTCATCATCTGGATGTACAAAGATCGCTTGGTCGGCAAACATAGTTTCTGGACGTGTTGTCGCAATCACTAATTCTTGTCCTGTTTCTACGACTTTATACTTGAAGTAGTACATGTGTCCCATGATTTCTTTGTGTTCCACTTCAATGTTTGACAATGCGGTTTTAGCTTCTGGGTCCCAGTTGATAATTCTTTCACCTTGATAGATCAATCCATCATTGTATAAATCTACAAAGACTTTACGAACGGCTTGAGATAATCCTTCGTCTAATGTAAAGCGTTCACGACTATAGTCTAAAGATAATCCTAACTTAGCCCATTGGCTACGAATCGTCGAAGCATATTCTTCTTTCCATTCCCATGCTCTTTCTAAGAATTTTTCACGACCAATGTCATAACGAGAAATTCCTTCTGATTTTAAACGAGCGTCTACCTTTGCCTGTGTCGCAATACCCGCATGGTCCATTCCAGCTACCCAGCATACATCGTAGCCTTTTAATCTTTTATAACGACATAAAATATCTTGTAGTGTTGTGTCCCATGCATGTCCCAAGTGTAACTTTCCTGTTACGTTTGGTGGAGGAATCACAATACAATAGGGGCGTTTAGACAAGTCGCCCGCTGTGAAATATCCTTTTTCAATCCAATTTTGGTATTTATCATTTTCTACTGCTAAATGATTATACTTTGCTTCCAACGTCATCCACAATCATCCTTTCCGTACATATAAAAAAGCACATCCCCATAGGACGTGCTTGACGTGGTACCACCTAATTTTATTCTCATTCACATTAACGCTGTGTCACGAAATTTACTACTCTTAGTTCATAAATCCAACTCAAAGACTACCTTCATTTATCCAACACACAAACTTTCACCAAATGCTTGCTCTCTATAGAATTGGTATAAACTACTCCTTCTTGTCATTGCTTTGAGTTTAGTTTATCAAAGAAAAAGTAAAAACTCAAATCATTTTGAAAAATTAGTTGTTTTATTCTCTACTTTACTATATGATGATTAAAGAAAGCGGTGTAAACATGGATAATCAATTATACAATCAAATCAAAGCTGTTCATGAACAATATATTAAAGAACAGAATCGTTTAGAAGACGAAATCGATAGACTACGACGAGAAATCGTTTGTCTAGATAATGAAGACGAGATTGAGGCGTTAAATAAGCTCGTTAAGATCGATGATACTAAGCGTAAGATGGTTGTAGAATTCATTCATAGTTTAGATAAGATTGTAGAACAGTAATCTACAATCTTTTTTGTTTGTTAGAACTCACCATTTTTATAAGCTCTGGCCTTCACGTATGAAGGTTCATAATAAGCACTATTCGTATAATCATCAATAACTTGACAAATCGCATCATTATAGATTCGTATAAGTCCTTGTATATAATCTTCATTTGGAAGTAAGGTATCCACTATTAATCTTGCGTATACTTTTCCCACATCCAATTCAGTTGGAATGCGAGAACGTAATTCACTATTTACATTTTCAATATAAAAACTACCATACTCTAGTTTATATTCATCCATCAAATCATGTACTACCTTATCTGTATTATCACTATGTAGAACATTCGCAACACGAATAAGATGATACAAATGATCATATCCCAGTTGATTCACAACATATTGATTTCGTTGATGAAGAAACCGAGCTGTCTTTTCAATCATAAAACAAACATAAAACAAATCATTTTCTGTTACTAGTTCATCAAAGTATTTATTTCTCATAAGCTATAGCTCCTTTGATGTCAACTACCCACTACCTAAAGGTGGTGGGCTTGTAACTGCCCAGTCGTACTAACGACTTACGTCTCCGACCTTTAACCCCATTAGATATTGCTATCTAAAGTGGCGTTACATCATAGGGTGGTTGA